>NZ_JBMYBT010000029.1:0-35782 GCF_053993635.1 Desulfothermus sp.
ACTTGAGGATTGGACAGGGTCGTAATGTCACCAAGATCTTGTTTCTTGTTGGATATTGCAGCCAGGATTCTGCGCATGATCTTACCAGACCTGGTCTTTGGCATATCAGGAACAATAAATACCCTTGCTGGTTTTGCTATTTTTCCAACAATGTCAGATACTGCATCTGATATCTTCTTGGCCAGCTCATCTGATGGATCAAAACCAGGTTTTAGGGATACATAAAGATGAGGGACGGTTCCCTTGATTTCATCATAAACAGCAACAACCGCTGCCTCTGCAACCTCTTCCACTGTAAGTGCTGCAGATTCGATTTCTTTAGTACCAAGCCTATGACCTGCTACATTTATAACGTCATCTACTCTACCCAAAATCCTCACATATCCATCTTTAGCTATAACCGCAGCATCACCAGCCATGTATGGCCAATCTCTCCAATCTTTACTCTCTGGATTTTTGCAGTATTTTGCAAAATATGTATCCACAAACCTCTGTCTATTCTTCCAGATGGTCTGCATTAGACCTGGCCATGGATTTTTGATACAGATATTTCCAGCCCTACCAGATCCTGGTGGTATTTCATTTCCTTCATCATCTAAAATAACTGGATGAATTCCAGGAACTCCTGGGCCTGCACTACCTGGTTTCATTGGTTTTAGTGCAGGAACAGTGGAGCACAGAAAACCTCCAGTCTCTGTCTGCCACCAGGTATCCACAATAACTGCCTTACCTTTTCCTACCACGTTATAATACCATCTCCATACCTCTGGTTCAATAGGCTCACCAACAGTAGTCATATGTTTAAACTCATGATTGTATTTTAGAGGTAAATCACCACCAGCCTTTCTAAGTGCCCTAATAGCAGTTGGGGATGTATGGAAAATATTTACCCCTAATTCTTCAGATATTCTCCAGGGTCTTCCTGGATCTGGATAAGTTGGAGTCCCTTCAAAAACCACAGTGGATGCAGCAAGTGCAAGGGGACCATACACAATAAAAGAATGACCTGTAATCCATCCAATATCTGCCATACACCAATATACATCCTCTGGATGGATGTCCTGAATTACCTTTGACATCCATGTAACATATGCGAGGTATCCTCCAATTGAATGTTGGGCACCTTTGGGCTTGCCTGTAGAACCACTTGTATACATCAAAAATAAAATTCCATCAGCTGGCATTGAAACTGGTTCAACTTCCTTGTGATAATAGTCCTTTAACACATCGTTCATAATATAGTCTCTGCCTTCAATTAAAGGCGTTGGTGAAGAATACTTCCCAGGATATCTTTGCCATATAAGTACTTTCTTTACCTTCTGACCCTGTTCTTCAGCAGTTTTTACTGCCTCATCTGCCTTTTGTTTGTGGTCAAGTAAGTTACCAGCCCTGTAATAGGAATCCATTGTTATTAAGACTTCACTTTCAGAATCAACTATCCTCTCACCACAGGCCTTTCCACTAAAACCTGCAAATACCTGGGAGTGTATTACACCAAGCCTTGCACAGGCAAGCATTGTAATTGGCAATTCAGGTGTCATTGGAAGATGTAATGTGACCCTATCCCCTGCCTTTAAACCACAAAAATCTCTTAATAGTGCAGCAACTTCATTTACCCTTCTCCAGAGTTCCTGGTATGTAATCTTGAGGATCCTCTCTTCTTCTAATTCAGGAACAAAATAGATGGCTACCTTATTTCTATATTTAGCAAGATGTCTATCAACACAATTGTAACATGCATTTAACCTTCCTCCCACAAACCACTTCCAGCAAGGGGCATCAGAAGTATCTAAAGTAGTATGCCAGTACTTGTCCCAATCCAGTAGCTCTGCCATTTCTCTGAAACACTCTGGGAAATTATCTAGGCCAAAACGATCATATACAGAACTATCTGCACAATTTGCCTGACCAACAAAGTCAGGGGAAGGATAATAGTATTCTTCTTCTTGCCATCTTACCTCATAATGTTTTTTTTCCATTTCTCCCATCTCTCCCCTCCTGTTTTAAAAGGTTTAAAAACAATGTTTACTAATTCTAGCGTACCTATTATATGCAACAATCCGTTTTTTTTGTCAATCCCCTTTTTTATTTTTTTTCAAACTTCAGTTGATTTTTTTTCTTTTTAAAGTAAGAATCCTTACAAGAAAATCTTTTGAAGACAAAATATCTAAGCAATAAAACAAAAATACTAATAATCCTGTTTGGGGATTCTAAAGGGGATGTAAAATGAGCCTAAAAGACTTAGATCATCTGTTTAGACCAAAGGCTATAGCTGTTATAGGCGCATCCAATAGGCCCAAGAGTATTGGCAACGTAGTTATGAAAAACTTACTTAATGGCGGATTTGCAGGGCCAGTACTTCCTATTAATCCAAAATATAAAGCCATAGCAGGCGTATTAGCATATCCCAATCTCGCATCTATACCAATATCTCCTGATCTTGCTATAATTTGTACCCCCCCAGATACAATCCCTCACTATCTAACCGAGTTTGGTGAAATAGGTGGAAAAACTGCGCTGATCATGAGTACAGACCTAAATAAATACCATGAAAAGGGAATGCCCGTAGATAAATTGTGTCTTAATATCGCCCAAAAATATTCTATGAGAATTTTAGGGCCAAATTGCCTGGGCATCATGATTCCAAGAATCGGATTAAACGCAAGTTTTGGAATAACAACAGTACCACCTGGTCAGATTGCCTTTATTTCTCAATCAGATTCACTTGGAATGGCAGTATTAGATTGGGCACATTCAAAAAATATCGGTTTTTCCACATTCCTCTCTTTAGGAGATTCTCTTGATATAAATTTTGACGAAATAATAGACTATCTTGCTGGAGATCCATACACAGCATCAATCCTATTATATATTGAAGATATAAAGAATCCCAGAAAATTCATCTCAGCAGCAAGATCAGCATCCAGAAACAAACCCCTTATAGTTATAAAAGGCGGTTCCATAACAGACGAAGACTCAAAAATCATATTTTACAATGGAAGGAAAGTAGATACAGAGCTTATTTATAATGCACTATTTAGAAGATCTGGAATGTTAAGGGTATATGAAGTAGATGAGCTTTTTAATGCTGTAGAGACCCTGGCAAGATCAAAACCCCTTAGAGGAGATAAACTGGCCATATTAAGCAATGGCGGTGGACCTGCAATGATGGCCAAAAATATGTTAACTAATCAAGGTGGCACCCTTGCCAAGCTAGGGGAAAAAACCCTTAAACTCTTAAAACAAGAAATAGGAGACACTTTTTATGGAGAAAATCCAATAAGAATTATGGATCATGCACCTAGTGAGGTCTATTCAAAGACATTAGAGATACTACTTAAGGACAAGAATGTAGACGCTATAATGGTTATCCATGTACCTTCAGCATTTGTCTCTTCCAGGGATGTGGCAGGGGCAATAGTCAATACTATTGGGCAGAGCAGAAAAAATATATTCACAGTTTGGCTGGGGGAAAATGCACCTAGAGAGGCAAGGAGGATCTTTGCAATATCTAATATTCCAACTTATGAAACCCCAGGGGAAGCAGTTAGAATTTTCATGGACCTTGTAAAATTCAGGAGAAATCAAGAACTCCTTATGGAGACTCCAGACTCTGTACCAAAGGAATTTATTCCAAATCCAGAACCAGCAAAAATAATTGTAAAAAATGCATTAAAGGAAAATAGAGACACATTGAGTTTACCAGAATTAAAAGAGGTATTATCCCTTTATTCCATAAAAATGCCAGAGAGCCGATTTGTTGAATCTATTGAAGATGTGCCTTTAATCGCCAGAGAAATTGGTTTTCCCCTTTGTATTAAAATCTCATCTAAAGACATACAGGATCCCCAGGAAATTGGAGCTGTTGCTTGGGATCTTGAAAAAGAAGAAGATGTAAAAAAGGCTGCAGAAGCTATCTTGTCACGGGCCATCAAAAATAGCCCTGAAGCTCAAATAGATGGATTCATTGTTCAGAAGATGTTCAGAAGACCTGAAGCCTTTCAACTAGTTGCTGGTTTTCATGAACACGAAGTTTTTGGACCTGTAATCTTTTTTGGACAAGGAGGATCTGATATAAATAGGGATTTAGCTGCTGGATTCCCACCACTTAATATGACCCTGGCAAAAGAAGTTATTACCCATACTCAAATTTCAAGACATCTTAAAGAAGCAGCATCAAGTGGCAGAGTTGATTTAGATGCTTTAAGACTCACCCTTGTTCAACTATCTCAATTAACAATTGACGTCCCCCAGATTAAGGAAATTTTCATTAACCCTCTTATTGCTGACTCGTCTGGGGTCCTGGCTCTGGATGCAAAAGCCAAAATTGCTGAAACCAACTTAACAGGTGCTGCAAGGTTAGTCATAAGGCCATATCCAGAGTATCTGGAAGAATTTGTATCCTTACCTTCAGGACTAAAGGTCCATATCAGACCCATTAGACCTGAGGATGAAGAGAAACATAAGAGATTTATGGATAAATTATCAGAATACGATATCAGGATGAGATTTTTTGCATTTGTGCATGAATTCACCCATTCCCAACTGGCTCATTTGACCCAAATAGATTATGATAGGGAAATGGCATTTATTGCCATAAATTTAAATGAAGGAGAAGATAAGGACGAAACCATAGGAGAAGTCAGAGCGTATTTTGATCCCGACAATACAACTGCAGAATTTGCCATTGTGGTGAGGACAGATCTAAAACTAAAAGGACTTGGGACCATTCTTTTGGATAAAATGATAAGATACTGCAAAATGAGAGGTACAAAAATACTAATGGCTTATACTTTAAGGGATAACAAGGCAATGCAGGCCCTTGGCAAAAAGTTGGGATTTAAAATAAAGTCTGACCCCAATGACCCTGAGACTATAATCTTAACCTTGGATATAGAGAAGTTACCAGCTGAATAATCAGTCTATCCCAAGACGGAGTTGAAATTTTTCTCAAAGTATGTAAGCTAAAAACAATAAAAAAGATTATAACAAATGAAGATAAAATTTTCTCGTCATGCAAAAAGACGAGGAAAATTATATAAAATTTCAGAAGAGGTAGTTAAAGATATTTTGGAAGGAAAAGATTTATCTATAGGAAATCATGAAATTATAGAACATGTTAAAAAATGAAAGTTTACTATGACGAAGAAGTAGATGTATTATACTTGAAACTTAGCGATGATGCTCCAGATGGAGTTTGGGAGATTTCTGAAGGTGTTAACATAGATACTACTTCTGAGGATAAAATAATAGGGATTGAAATTCTAAATGCTTCTAAAAAATTAGATTTAACCTCATTATTATCTTATTCCCTTGAGTTTGAAAAGGAGATATTAATTCAAAACCAAGAAATTGCCTAACAAGCGGCTCATATGACGAGTACTCCGCTGGAGTGGATAACTGAGTCAACTGGCTAATTTAAATCCATTTTTTCAATTTTCTCCAGAGGGATACCCGATCAATGCCCAATATCTTAGCGGCCTTTGACCTATTCCCTCCACATTTTTCCAATACCCACAGGATGTAGTCTTTTTCTACTTGTTCAAGAGGGGGCATATTAGATGAATCTCTCCTAAATGTATGTATCTCATATATTTGCAGATATTCAGGAAGTAAATCAGGGGTGATCTCAGCTTTATTTGCAAGGGCAACTGCCCTTTCGATTACATTTTCAAGTTCCCTTACGTTGCCAGGCCATGAATAATTTAATAAAACATCCATGGCCTCCTGTGATATAAATTTCACATCTTTTTCCATCTCAATTGATTTTTTCTTTAAAAAATAATTGGCCAGCAAGGGTATGTCTTCTTTCCTCTCAGCCAAGGGTGGAGTTTTTAAAGAAACCACATTTAGTCTATAATAGAGATCCTGTCTAAAATTCCCATTTTCCACCTCCAAATGTAGGTCTCTATGGGTTGCAGCGATAAACCTTACGTCCACTTTAATTGGCTCTGTTCCACCTACCCTTAATATTTCCCTTTCCTGGATGGCTCGAAGCAGTTTAACCTGCATGGATATAGGCATATCCCCAATTTCATCTAAAAAAAGAGTACCCCCATCTGCTACCTCAATGAGTCCTTTTTTTGTAGAGTCTGCGCCAGTGTATGCCCCTTTCTCATGGCCAAAGAGTTCATTTGCGATCAATTCTTCAGTAAATGCCCCACAATTAAAGGCCACAAACTTTTTATTTGATCGCCTGCTTATGGAGTGAATATACTTTGCCAGAAGTTCTTTTCCTGTACCTGATTCTCCAAATATTAAGACATTTGCATCTGTTACTGCCACCTGTTTTGCCAGCTCCACCACCTCTAAAAACTGTTTTGACTTTCCTATAAGTTCAACAGACGGCCTTTTCTGGGTTAATTTTTTTCGAAGCTCTATATTCTCAAGTTGCAATCCCCTTTTTATAAGGGCCTGTTTTACTATTCCCCTGACTTCATCTAATTTGTAGGGTTTCGCAATATAATGGAAGGCCCCTTCTTTCATAGCAGTAACTGCTGAATCAACTGTGGCATACCCTGTTATCATAATTACTTCAGTATAAGGAGCCTTTGATTTTACATATTTTAAAACTTCCATTCCATCTATGCCTTCCATCTTAAGGTCTGTTACAACTAAATCAAATTCCTTTTTATTTAAAAGGTCAATGGCTTCCTTTCCACTTGCCGCACTCTCAACAACATATCCCTCTTTTGAAAGGATCCTATGTAAATTTTTTCGGGCTATGTCTTCGTCTTCCACAACCAAAATATTAAATTCTCTCTGGTCCATTTCCCAATATCCCTTAATTCATTAAAATGAATTCTCAATTATTTGGCCTGTAAGGCAAAAAAATTGTAAAACAAGTTCCCTTTCCAACTTCACTTATAACAGAGATCTCTCCCCCATGTTTTGCTATTATACCCTGGGATACAGAAAGGCCAAGTCCTGACCCCTTACCCACTTTTTTTGTGGTAAAAAAGGGATCAAATATTTTTGGTAGAATATCCTCTGGAATACCTGGTCCATTGTCCTCTATTTCTATTATTATCCCGTCACGTTCCTCATCCTTTTTTGCCCTGATATGAATCTCTCCTCCCTGCTTTTCCATTGCCTGGATTGCATTTAAAATAAGGTTCAAAAAGACCTGTTGCATCCGCCTTGGATCTACCATTGCCTTAAGATCCTCTGGCACGTCAACTAAAATACTCACATTGGACGGCACTTCACCTTGAACTAATTTTAAGGTATTTTTTACAAGATGGAGGATACTCTCTTCACTAGTGCTAAAGGTAGTTTCCCTTGAGAATTCTAAGAGACTCTTTACAATATCCTGGGCCCTGTCAACTTGCATTAAAGACTCTTTTAAAAGTTCCCTCTGATACTCTATGTCTCCTTCATCTAGTTCTTCCAGAACTATCTGAAGAGATGTAGATATGTTATTTAGAGGATTATTTAATTCATGGGCAACGCCAGAGGTCAATGTGCCCAGGGCTGCCATCTTCTCACTCTGAACCAGTTGTTCACTCCTCTTTTTCATCTCTGAGAGAAGTTTGTTTAATGTAAGTGCCAAGCGTTCAAACTCGTCCCCTGTCTTTATCCTGGGTATGGCCTCATAATCTCCAATAATAATTCTTTTTATAGCATTTTCAATCTGTTTTAATGGTCGATTAACATTGATAAGTAAAAAAATTAAGATAATAATTGTTACCCCGACCATTGAAAATATACTTAGATACAAATATGTTTTAGATTTTATAAGTAACCTTTTTATGGCCCCCTTTTCTCTATTAATTGCATTCTCCATTGTGGTAGTCAAATTGTGTCCTTTTTGCCTGACTAACTCAATATCATTAGGATCAATAACAGAAGAGTGTTTAACTTTATTTAAAAGTAAAATTAATGCGCCTTTATAATCTCTAACAAGACTTATATGCTCCTGGATATTAGAACTTTCTGCATACTTCCCATATTCTCTTGATATCAAGACAAAAAGAGAATCTGCTTTTTTTAAAAAATTAATAGCATGTTCTAGATTTTTTTTGTTTTTATTTATAAAAAAATTTTTTTCATATCTTCTTGCTTCCAATATATAGTTTAAAAGTTCCCTTTTTTTTTCTATTAAACTAATTTTATGGTTTAATTTATTGTAATTATAAAAACCAAAGATAGATATGGATATTGATATAAAAAATAAAATTAAAAACGTAATTATAATTTTTTTTCTAATACTTATTTTCATATTAAAAATTTCTCCCAAAAATTAAACTTCAAACATTACATCCTTTAAATAAGGTATATTTTTTAATCTTTTGTAGATAGACAGCATAGTATCGTCTATTATTGATTTATTTATATCTTTTTCTAAACTGGGAGATACAGGATTTGTTTTTCTTATCTTTGGTAATTTGACTTTTATTTTTAAAATTCTATCTTGAATAGTCATATCTTCAATATTCTCATCAAATAATTCAATTTTTGCCAGAGTTAATATATATTCATCTATTAATTTTTTCTTACACATATCAGTCATGTTGAATCTATCATCTTCAATAATATTACAGATAATATTACAGGCCTTATCAATATCGATCTTTTGTATATGAATAATTATATCATACAGAAATGGAGAGTTTAAGTCCTGATTGTATAGTATTTTAGTCCACTGAGATCTTTGTCTATCTTCTTTTTCTATCTCTTTTTTTGCTTCATTCTCATTTATATTTCTTAATTTCATTACAAGCTCTATCCTCTCATTGAGATCAGCTACTAGACGTACTTTTAAGAGACAGGATATATTTGGAAGGAGAAGGTGTCCAGCATTACCATGATATATAAGATTATCTTCCATTGCATGTTTTATAAGGGTTGCCTTTATCATATTTAGATATTTTTCTCTGTTTTTTTTGTTTTCAAAAAAAGAAGGAGAGTCGTGCAATGCCTTAAAAAGGTCTTTTTCTCGAACATGGTGCTTGGATGCAGTTTCAACCAGGATTTCTCTACTAATACATTTGTAGGCTAAAACTTGTGCGACCCTCTCTGATATTATTTTCCCAAAGCTATAACTTCCTCTGGAAATAGTAATAATTGCCATAAGATAGCCCCTCCGTTTTGATGAATATGAAGGAGGACTAGAGGTCCTCCATTAGATTTTGCTATTTTATTCCGTAGAAAAAGTAGATAACTGTGAGTTCCACTGTAAGGAACAATACAGTCATGATAGCACCTGCCTTGGCATAGTCCACTGTACGATATCCACCAGGTCTCATAACCAGTGCATTAACCTGATGGGTTGGGAGTACAAAGGTATTTGATGCAGAAAGTCCCACAACCAGGGCTGCCATCCTTGGATCACCACCTGCCATAACCGCCATATTCATACATAGGGGAACAAGCAATACTGTGGCACCAACATTAGATATAACCAATGTAAAAAAGGAAGTAAGGAGGCCCACAACCGCAAGCAGCACTATTGGAGAGGGTTTACCTATAATTTCCAGGATCTTATGGGCAATAAAAGATGCAGTGCCTGTTTTTTCAAAGGCAATTCCAAGGGGAATTAGACCTGCTAGCAAAAATACCGTCATCCAGTCTACTGATTGATACGCCTCATCTACTGTCAATACTCCAGTTATTATCATTCCAAGGGCACCAGACATGAGTGCAACGGCTAATTTCACCTTAAAGAAGATTACCTGAGAAAGGGCCAATATCAACCAAAATACCGCCCATTTTGCCTTTTGAGGCTTTAATATCTCTCCTTCAAGGGGAGAAGCAAAACTAAGGGGTCTAGGCTGGGGTCTGTTTTTAAGTATATGAAATCTTGCCCATGGGCCAAATAATAGTAAAGTATCTCCCATGCTAAGTTTTATATTGGTAAGCCCAGAATAAAATATTTTGTTTCCCTTAAATAGGGCTACAGGATTAACCCCAAACAGTTCTTTAAAATTTACTTCACTCAAGGTCTTGCCTATTAACTCAGAGCGTGGAGATACTATGGTCTCGGCAAGGCCAGCATTTGTTCTGGCAAGATCCTCTGCAAATACTTCCAGTTGTTCTTTTAATCTAAAATTAAGCTCCCTTGCCATAATTTCCACGTTCTTTCTCTTACCAACTACGGCAATTGTATCGCCAGGAGAAAGTTTGTCCGTACTTCTTGGAACAAGGGTCCTATCTTTTTTCTTGGAAAAATATATACCCACTACTGTAACTAAAAATTTTTCCCGTATGGCCAAATCTTCTAAGGTCTTTGGACCGTCAAAACTCTTTGGAATCTCTAGTTCAAAAACACTCTCAAGCCCCCTATAAGCCTCCATAAGTAAATCTGAAATTCCCTTATCAGCCTGACCTTCACCTGAAGGTAGGATGTATTTCCCAAAAAAAGCAAAATAAATTATAGCAGATGCAAGGAGACAAATACCTATTGGTGTTTGAGTGAACAGCCCAAAAGGCTTTAATTTCTGGCCATTTAATACCAGCAAATCATTTAAAAGGATAGTGGGACTGGCACCAACCAGTGTTATGGTACCACCTATAATTGCACAAAATCCCATTGGCATGAGGATTCTTGATATGGGGACTCCGGTCCTTTTTGCTATTCTCTGGGCTGCAGGCAAAAAAAGTGCCGCTGCTCCAATATTTTGCATCATCGAAGAAATAAGTCCAACTGTTCCTGATATGAGTATGATTATCCTTTTTTCACTACTCCCTGCTAACTTTATAATTGGACTTGCAACCTTATTCATCACTCCAGTTTTATCCAATCCAGCACCAATAATAATTACTGCTATAATTGAACACACAGCATTAGAACTCAGACCAATAAAGGCCTCTTTTGGAGTTACCAGACCAAGTAAGGGAAGTAAGACCATCATTATAATTCCCACAACATCCACCCTCACCCATTCAAAGACAAATAGCAATATAGCAAATGCGAGAACTATCATAGTAAGAATCATATCTGGTGTCATATGTTCCTCCTAAATTTTTTACAAACTCCAAACACACCACAAGGCCCTCTTTCTAAAATCAAAAAGAGGACCTCCTTTTAAGCAGAACCGCCTTAGTATATCTAAGGCATCTATCCAACTTAACCACCCCACTAAACTATGTTTCCACTCTCACTCAATTTTAAATAAAAACTATCCTTTTTTGTCTTCATGCCTAAAAGCATAACAAAATCCCAAAAATACTCCTATTAATGCTAATTTCAAATAAAAGGTAATATCCATATTTATACAGCCTCCATAAAACATTTTATACCATTGAGTATACGCAAACAGCTGGCCGATGTTTTTGTCTGTTTTCATCTTGTGGTACCACAAAGTCCCTTTCATTATCAGATATTACAAACTCAATCCCTTGAATTTCATTTTTTATCTCTTCCAAGGCATCTTCTTTGTCTAAAAATTTTACCTTATGAGAAAAAATTAATCCTTCTTTTTCAGCCATATTCTTAAATTTCTGAATATTCTTTTCACATCCATCTAAAAACTCTTGCCTAAGTTTTTTTCGCTCAAGGCTTTTTACAGGCAAATCATCTCCAATTGATGCTGCATTTAGGGCCACAATCTCATACCCCAACCTCTTTGCCATATCAATTGAGTACTCAATAACAGTTGAAGAAAAACTGTCTCCATGTCCTACTACTAATAATTTGGGTTGTATTTGAATATCTCCCCCATTTTCCTCCAAAAACTGAGTGGCCTCCTCATGCCTGCCTTCTTCAGCAAAGGCTATGGCATCCTGATATTTTGTAATTTCTTCTTTTGTTTTTTTTGCCTTTTTTTTAAATTTATCAAAAATACCCATAACTACCCCCCAAAATTTAAGTTTCTATAATAATAATTGGGATATCCAATTCTTGTTTAAGTTTTTCTAAAACTTTTTCCCTATGGGTCTTACCCATGGCAATAACTGCTAAAATTATCCCTTTTCTTTCCCTTACACGTTTTACCACTTCCTTTACAAAATCACCTATCCTTATTACTAGATCCACTTTCAAATCCGCATTTTGAATCTTTGATAAGTATGGCTTTAAATTCTCCATTGCCTGATTTACAATTTCCCTTGCCATCCCATGTTCTTGATGTTCAGCATATGTAACCGCTACCATAGCATCTTCCATTAACGATTTAAGCAACTTAAGGGGGCCTACTTTAATAGATGGCTTTTTATTTTTTTCAGGCACTACTTCAAAAAACTCCACTTCCATACCAAGCTGCTTTGCCAAATCTAATGAGTAACAAACAGTTTTTGAATCTGGACTAAGTCCATAAGAAGCTACTAAAATCCTCTTCATAAAGACCCCCTGTAACTAAGATTTAGATAGGTATTGCAAGAAAAATCACATTCCCTGATTGAACACATCTCTACAGCCTCATCTCGTCTCTCTTTCTCAACTTCTCAACCCTCTGGGCCTTTTCTTCTCTAACATCTTTTTTCTTTTCATCCAAAAAACTCAAGGCCATATCCCTTAAATTGGCCTCAGCAAAAGTTACTGCCATCATAATTTTTTCCAATTTCCTTAATATGGTTTCTTTTTGCAACATATTATGCCTCCTTTTTTTGCTTTATACATGAGTAAGCAAAAGTAATGCCAGAAATGTAACTAACTGAAATTAAATAGATTTTATAAAATATGAAATAACAAATATATTTCAAAAAGCAACACTAATCAATAGATATTTATTTTTGTCTATTGATTTCAACTAGTTATTATTAACAACACATTATAATTTACCTATGTTTCATTTTTTAACACTTAACTTTTAATCGAAGCTAGTCTATAGAATTAATCAGAAGAATTTAAAAAAATTAGGAGTGGTCATGATTTTTTTTAAAAAAAAGGAAGAAAAAAAAGGTCCAGAACATTCCCATGAGCAAACTTTAGATGAACTGGGAAAGTTAAGGAGTGAGATTAAAGATAAAAATCTGCCTGAGTATGTGAAAAAGGTGGCTTTAAAGGAGCTGGATAGAATAAAGTATATCTCAGAATCATCAGCAGAATACACAATTGGTATTAATTATATTGATTATTTATTATCTCTTCCCTGGAATACAATGACCAAAGACAATTTGGACATAAATAGAGCAGCAGAGATATTAGATGAACAACATTATGGACTTCAGGATATTAAGGATAGAATACTTGAGCATATTGCAGTGAGGATTTTAAAAAATAAGAAAAACTTTAAGATATTGGTTGTGGACGATGAAAAACTCACTTGCATGAATATAAAGCATGTCCTTGAGAAACAGGGATATGAGGTCTATTCTGCCCTAAGTGGTGAAGAGGCCCTATCGCTTTTGTCTCATCACAACTTTGATGTAATAATAACAGATCTAAAGATGCAGAACATTGATGGACTATCAGTACTTGAACAGGCAAAAAAAAATCATCCATCAACTGAAGTCATAATAATTACGGGATATGCAACTGTTAATGCAGCTGTTGAGGCCATGAAAAAGGGTTCTTTTCAATTTTTGTCAAAACCATTAAAATTAGAAGAAATTATTTCCACTGTAGAAAATGCCTTGGAAAACCATAGAATATTGTTTGAAAACAAAGGTCCAATCCTCTGCTTTGTTGGACCCCCTGGTACGGGAAAGACATCCCTTGGAAATTCAATCGCAAAGAGCATGGGAAGGAAATTTATTAGAATGTCCCTTGCTGGAGTAAAAGATGAGGCCCAGATTAGGGGACACAGGAGGAGTTATGTGGGCGCTTTGCCAGGCAGAATAATTCAGGAAATAAGGCGTGCTGGTTCAAAAAATCCCGTGTTTATGTTGGATGAAATAGATAAAATAGGCCAGGATTTCAAAGGGGATCCCTCAGCTCCTCTCCTTGAAATATTAGATCCTGAACAAAATAAAAATTATGTGGACCACTATCTAGACATACCCTTTGATCTATCCAAAGTGATGTTCATAGCTACAGCCAATACCATCGATAATATTCCTGCTCCCCTTTTAGATCGTTTAGAAATAATAAGTGTCCCAGGTTATCTAGAAGAAGAAAAAGTAGAAATTGCCAAAAAATATTTAATTCCAAAAGAAATAGTGGAAAATGGATTACAGGATTATGATATTGAATTTAAAGAAGATGCTATAAAAAAAATTATAAAAGAATACACAAAAGAGGCTGGACTTAGAAATTTACAAAGACAAATCTCATCTATCTGCAGAAAGACAGCCAGAAACATATTGGAGCAGGAAAGATCAATAAACTCCCCTTTAACAATTGATGTAAAAAAAGTTGAAGAATTTTTAGGCCCCCCAAAATTCAGACCCACTATGTTAGATGTAAAAGATAGAATAGGAGTATCCACAGCACTAGCATGGACTCCTTTTGGCGGAGAGATATTATTTATAGAGGCCACAAAAATGGCAGGATCAGACAATTTGATTCTTACTGGATCTCTGGGAAATGTTTTAAAAGAATCTGCACAAGCGGCCTTGAGCTTTATAAAATCAAATATCCATTTATTCAAGATATCCGCAGATTTTTTTAAATCCCACGATATACATATTCATGTGCCAGCAGGGGCAATTCCCAAGGACGGCCCTTCTGCTGGCCTCCCCATATTTGCAGCCCTTATCTCTCTTATAACAAACAAAAAATGTAGAAGGGAGGTGGCCTTAAGCGGTGAAATAACACTTTCAGGACGGGTTCTCCCAGTTGGTGGAATAAGGGAAAAACTCCTTGCAGCGAAAATAGCAGGGGTAAAAACTGTTATCCTGCCTGAAAAAAATAAAACGGATTTTTCTTCAATATCAAATAGCATAACCACCGGAATAGACATAATCTTTATTCGAGAGTTATCTGAAATACTTGATAACATATTTTCTAATTAAAATTACATCCTACCATCTCCTATATTTAAATTTTATCACAAACAGAAACATTGTTTAATAAATGTTTCAAAATATTACACATTTTTTTATTGACAAACTAAAGAGGGACAGTTAGTGACAAAAAAAACAAGATTATTCTCTTTGTTTGTTCTTTTTTTCACAATTAAAAAATAAATTTTGAAAATAAATAAAAATAGGAGGTTAATATGGAAAACAAATTTACAAAACTTTTTTTATTTATCATTTTATTTTTGTGTTTGAGCCTGTTTTTTTGTCCTGATTTATTCGCTCAGGCAGAAAAAGGAACTACAGTAATTACAAAATCTGTTGCAAAACCATGGTGGTATTGGCCCTCCATTCTCTTTGTTTTTTGTTTTATTTTGGGTATTGTTGCGGTGCTTGCTGGCGTTGGCGGGGGTGTGTTGTATGTTCCACTGGTATCTGCCTTTTTCCCATTCCACTTAGATTTTGTCAGGGGTGCTGGTCTGTTTGTTGCGTTGGCTGGGGCATTGGCAGCCGGACCAGGTCTTTTAAAAAGAAATCTAGCAAACTTGAGGTTGGCGCTACCATTTGCTCTTATAGCATCTACTTGTTCAATCTTTGGGGCATTTTTAGGGCTATCACTTCCAACTAACATTGTACAAATCCTTTTAGGATCAACAATCCTGTTTATTTCAATTCTCCTTTTAACTTCTAAAAATGTAGAATATCCAATTGTGACAAAACAGGACGCCATAGGGGTTGCACTGGGTCTTCAGGGCTCATACATGGAAGAGGCAACAGGAAAAATTGTTCAGTGGAAAACAAAAAATACTGGAGTCGGACTTTTGTTATTTATTGTAATTGGAACTGTTGCAGGTATGTTTGGCCTGGGAGCTGGCTGGGCCAACCTTCCTGTTTTAAACCTTGTTATGGGTGTGCCATTAAAGATTTCTGTAGCCACCAGTAAGTTTCTTTTGTCCATCACGGATACCTCAGCTGCCTGGGTCTATTTAAACAGGGGATGTGTAATCCCACTCATTGCCATTCCCTCTATAATAGGCCTTATGCTTGGATCAATTGTTGGGGTTAGAATCCTGGCTAAGGCCAAACCTGCTTTAATCAGATACATTGTTATTGGTGTGTTGATATTTGCAGGAGGGAAGGCCCTGTTAAAGGGACTTGGACACTAACCTATAAAAAAACAAAAATAAACTAAAGTTAAGGAGGAAACAATATGGAAAATAGAGTAGAGGTAACTAAAGAACAGCTCCTATATGCAGAAATTTTATTTTATGGTGCTTGGGGTGGAATTGCCCTTATGTGTATCACTTTCATTATATATTTATCTGGAATAATGGAGCCTTATGTTCCAATAGATACACTCCAGAATTTGTGGAATCTTCCATCAGGGGAGTTTCTAGAAAAACTAAACATACATGAGGGATGGACATGGGTGTATCTTTTAGATAAGGGCGATTTCTTAAATTTTTTGGGCATTGCTTTACTGGGATTACTTACCATTTTAGGGTATCTCACACTGGTTTTTGCTTATTTTAAAAAAGGGGATAAAATATACACCGCAATAGCCGTAACTGAAATCCTGGTTCTTCTACTGGCTGCATCTGGTATTTTGGGATCTGGAGGACATTAAAAAAAAAGGGGGCCTATGCCCCCTCATCTCTCCTAAGCTTATCAACTTATTTAAATTCCTCATAAAAATAAATTCCTTTCTATTTAGACTTGACAAAACCCAATATACTTTTGCTAGCATACCTAAACGTATATTGTATACAATTCATTAAATATTCCTATCAGAGTATTTAGGAAAACAGGAATAATGAAAGACTTAAGAATCAAAATATTACTTTTTACAGTTACCGCCACTGTATTCCTAGTAATCCAGTTAATTGGATATGCCTACAATATTAATTTTTTCAAAAAACAACTTGCCATGTTAGAACGGACACATGACTTTATGGAAGATGTGTTAGAGCTTAGAAGATATGAAAAAAACTTTGTATATTTTATAGATAAAAAAGACTTAAATGAAGTGCTTTTATATTTAAAAAAAATAAAATCTGAAATAAATAATATAAAAGATCAAGATGCATTTAAAGATATTTTTGAAGAACTATCATCTGATTTTAGAAGATTTGAAAATGACTTAACTATTTATGAAAATCTAATTCTCATTGCAAAGAAAAAAAATAAAGTGGACTTAAGACAAATAAGAAAATATGGTAAAAATATGCTCACATTTGCTGAAAAACTTTTAAATTTAAATAAAAAACATATTGAAAGCACTTTAAATAAAATTTTGTATATTCCATCTATTTTGATGTTTCTCTTTTGTAGTACTCTTATTATACTTCTAATCATCTTAACCAGCACTATCTTAAAACAAATTTCTTTTATTCAACAAACAACAGAAAGGATATCTAAAGGAGATTTTTCCTATATTCCACAGGATTCACAACAGTCTTCCTCTTTTTCATTGATAATTAATGCCTTTAACAGAATGATTAAGGAATTGGATGAAAGACAAAATGCATTGATTCAGGCAAAAAAACTATCTGCTGTAGGAACCCTTGTTTCAGGCATAGCACATGAGCTAAACAATCCTTTAAACAATATATCGCTCACTGCAGAGGCCATTTTAGAAGATTTTAGCGACCTATCAAAAGAAGAAAGAGAAGAAATGCTAAAAGAAATTTTAGAGGAGGCCAGGAGAGCCAGCTCTGTTGTAAAAAATCTGTTGGATTTTTCCAGGAGGAGAAAAACAGACATAACAGAACTAATAGATATTAAAAAACTAATTGACTCTACAATAAAACTTGTGAAAAACCAGTTAATGCTATCAGATATACAACTAATAAGGAACCTTCCCACTGACCTTCCCAAGATTAAAGGTAATGAAGACAACTTAAAACAGGTATTTATCAACCTGTTTTTAAATGCAATACAGGCAATGCCAGAAGGTGGATACCTAAAAATAAGTGCCAGAGAAAAACAAGGTTTTATTGAAATAGCAGTGGAAGACAGTGGCGTGGGTATGCCTCCAGAAGTATTGGATAGAATATTTGATCCCTTTTTCTCCACAAAACCAGTAGGTAAAGGTACTGGCCTTGGTCTTTCAATAGTCTATGGTATAGTCAAAAAACATGGAGGACACATAGAGGTCAAAAGCAGGCAAGGACAAGGTACTACCTTTTTTGTTTATCTTCCAGTTCCATCCCAAAAGACCCACAATTAAATTATGAAAAAGGATTTTTCATGTATTATAACAGCAGTAGTGGATGATGAAATTATCTTCCTAAAAAGAGTAAAATCCCTTTTAGAAAAAAATCTGGATTTAAAGGTCTATACATATAACAATGCACAAGAATTTCTCTCATCAATTAATGAAATTGATTTTGACCTTCTTCTTTTGGATTTGAACCTACCTGATTTAGATGGAATAACCGTATTAACTTATTTAAAAAAATTAAAATCCGACATAGAAGTTATAATTGTGACAGGACACGCAACAGTAGATTCAGCAGTGGAAGCAATAAAAATTGGTGCAAACGACTATCTGGAAAAGCCTTTAAACAAAAATAAACTTATCTTCACTGTAAATAACATCTTAGAAAAAATACTTTTAAAAAAAGAAAATATAAAACTAAAGAATATACTGGATCAAAGAGATAAAGATCCACTGGATGGATTTATTGCAAATTGCCAAAAGATGGTAAATGTGACAAATATAATAAAAAAAATCGCCCCCCTAGACTGTAATGTGTTAATAGAAGGAGAAACTGGGACAGGAAAAGAAATGGTGGCCAGGGCCATACACAAACTTAGCAAAAGGTCCAAAGGACCATTTATTTCTATAAATTGCGGTGGTTTTTCTGAAGAGCTTATAACAAATGAACTCTTTGGACATGAAAAAGAAGCCTTTACAGGGGCACATTCCAGAAGAATTGGTCTCATTGAAGCTGCACAAAAAGGAACTTTATTCCTGGATGAAATTGGAGAAATGGCTCCTTCCATACAAGTAAAGCTATTAAAGGTCATTGAAGAAAAAAGAATATATAGATTAGGATCAAATACACCTATTGACCTTGATATAAGAATAATTGCAGCTACAAATAGGGATTTAAAGACACTTGTGAAAGAAAAACTCTTTAGAGAAGACCTCTACTTCAGGCTAAATGTGGTGAATGTCAGGCTTCCAAAATTAAAAGAACGACCAGAGGATATTCCAGTTTTGATCTCCCACTTTATATCAAAGTATAATAAACAATTTGACAAACAAATCAAAGGAATTTCAAACAAGGCAGCATCTTTACTCTTAAAGTACGACTTTCCAGGAAATGTAAGGGAACTGGAAAATATAATCCAGAGGGCAGTTGCCCTGTGCGATGGACAAGAGATAAAACCAGAACACCTACCCTCAGATATAACCAACCTAAATTTTACAAATGTATCTACTAAGTTATTGATGTCACTTGAAGAAATTGAAAAAAATCACATAAAAAGGGTCTTAGAATTTACAGGCTATGACAAGAAAGCAACTGCAGCTATCTTAAAAATTCCAAGGACCACTCTTTGGAGAAAAATGAAAAAGTACAACCTATAAAATCTACCCTCCTTTTTCAAAATGAAACATGCCATATTAGATCTTAACCTTTAACATCCAACTTAAATAATCTCCTTATTATTCAAGACAATTTCACTTGAGTGGAAAAATTTATTAACTGTTAATACCATTAATATTTTTTCATATCGAAACATAGACAAAGCATATATTTATACTCTTCACTAGATATAAAGTAATAATTACAAATAGTTAACAAATTGGAACAAAATATGCGTATATATGGCTATGAAACAAATACTTGTTCCCATATTTTCTAAAGAACCCAATCTTTGGACTGCAGTGCATGCAATGCAACTGGCTGAAAGGATTAATGCAAAGGTATATTTATTTGAATATGTGGAGGAGGGAGAGATTTCCTCTATTGAAAATAACAATGTTAAAAGGGGTAGTGAGGGTATCAACTTGTTAAACCTAAGCCAAAAGGAGGGAAAAAATGTTCACATTCGGGTGAAAGGAAATTTTTTGGAAAAATGCACAAAATTCATTTTAGAACAGGGAATAGATTTACTGGTATTATCAATACCAAACAAAACTTCATACAAACAGTGGGTTTTAGAGTTGTTAAAAACAGTCAAAAAACAAAAATTGTGCAGTGTAGAAATTGTTAAAAAATAAAGGAAGGTGGTGATTATGTTTCACATGTATCTCCCAATTGCTGGAAACAGCATAAATGTCTTTCTTATCCTGGGTCTCGGAGGCCTGGTAGGGCTACTTTCAGGTATTTTTGGAGTAGGTGGTGGTTTTCTAATGACTCCTCTTCTGATCATGTTCGGGATCCCACCTACAGTAGCGGCAGCATCAGATTCAAATCAAATTGTTGGGGCATCCACCTCAGGAACAGTTGCCCATTACAGGTTGGGAAACGTGGACATAAAAATGGGCATATTGTTATTAATTGGTGGGATTATTGGAGGAGATATTGGGGTCCATATAATTAAGGTATTAAGGGCCCTTGGTAATGCCGACTTCTTAATCAACTTAACATATGTCATTATGTTGGGATTTGTTGGCTCATATATGTTCATTGAAAGTCTACAAAGCCTGAAAAAAAGCAAAGAACAAGGAGGAGAAGAAGAGTTAGAACAAACATCTGCGGCGCCTAAGGAATCAATTTATGTAAAGCTAATGAATTCCCTACCTTTTCAAACCCACTTTGAAAAATCTGGTGTCACTATGTCTGCCCTAATGCCGTTGATTTTGGGTATTTTTGTAGGGATTTTAGCTGCAATCATGGGTGTTGGTGGTGGTTTTATAATGGTTCCAGTAATGGTTTATCTCCTTCGCATGCCCATGCACGTTGTGGTTGGAACATCTCTATTTCAGATCTTATTTACATGTATCAATGTAACAATAATGCAGGCATATTCTAACCACACAGTAGACTTTGTATTAGCACTTTGTTTACTTTTGGGATCAACTATAGGTGCTCAATTTGGAACAAGGATCTCTAAAAGACTAAAAGGAGACCAGCTCAAGATAATTCTTGCTACTATTGTGTTACTCGTTATGTTTAAAATGCTCTACAGCTTACTGGCAAAACCTTCTCTAATGTTATCCTATGCAGGAGGTCACTAATCATGAAATTAAAATATCTTTATATAATTTTAATAGGCTGTTTTATAATTGCATCTAAAAATGTCCTGGCATTTACACATTCTCCTGAAACAATATTGATAGGTGCTCAGTATAATGGAGCAAAATTACATATATCAGGAGATATTCTTAAAGATAAAGATGTCATAGTAGAAATAAAAGGAAGTGAGAAGGATGCTCATTTTAAACAAAAAGGAAAAGTATGGGGTATATTCTGGATGACCGTGGGACACCTAACATTCAAACACGCTCCTTCTGTGTACATGTTATATGTCCCATCTAATCTATCAAATCTTATACACAATTTAGGCCTTGGATATAAGAATGTATTGTCAAAAATAGAAATAGAACCAACTCCTGACACAAAATACCAAATTCTAGCGGATTTTTTAAAATTAAAAGAAAAAGAAGGGCTATATCAGATAAATAAAAATGGAGTTAGGTATGTTGAAAAGGGAGATGAAAAAAAATTTAGGTGCGAGATATCTATACCCCCTAAGATGCCACCAGGAAAATATGAAATAGTTGTATATACTCTAAACAATAAGCATCAAATAGAGAATATAGAAAAGGATTCTTTTGAAGTGAAGTTAACTGGATTTCCAAAATTTATATCCGATATGGCCTTCAATCACAGTTTAATTTATGGTATTTTAGCCGTAATTATAGCAATATTAGCTGGTTTTGTAATGGGATTTATATTTAAAGATAAGGGTGGAGCCCATTAATCAACTTGAGTTTTACCAGAGACGCATAGATTTATGCGTCTCTGGTAAAATTTAATAAATAGGGAGTGGTCGAATATGGGATGGTCATTAAAAAATATCTTCAACTTATTTAGAAGAACCAAAAAAATTAGCTTTCATGAATTATTCGACCACTTTCAGCAACTTATTAAAGAAAATAATCTTTCCCTTGAGATCATCGCTGATATGGGAGAAAAATTAAGTGGAGAATATATCTTTGACAGACATTACATAAAAACTAGTTCTCTGAAACTAGCTGACAGCATTTATAAAATGATTTATCACTTAGAAGCTATGGCCCCAGGGAAATATTCTCGGCTTCTACCAGTGTATGCAAAAATCAGGTCTAATATAGAAGAAGAATTAAAAGGCAACATAATTATTCCAGAAGGAAATTATGTACTTCCTTATGATAAAATTAACGATGAATATGAAGACGCAGTTGGTGGTAAAAATGCCCATTTAGGAGTTATAAAAAATCTACTCACAATTAACATACCAGATGGTTTTGCAATCACAACCAAAGGTTTTTTAAAAATAGTAAAAGAATCTAATGTAGCAGGTGAAATTTCAGATATAATTAATAAATGGGAAAAAGGATATATTGAAACATCTTGCGCATCAAAGAAAATACAAGACCTTATATTAAATATTGAGTTGCCTAAGGAACTGGTAGATGAAGTAAATCAAAATATCAACAAATTAAAAAAACGGTACAAAAATACGGCTCTATATTTTGCCATTAGGAGCAGCTGTATTGGAGAAGATAGTGAACATTCCTTTGCCGGCATCTATGAGAGTTATCTAGGAGTTCCACCTAAAGATATCTTTGATAAATATAAAGAGGTTATAGCAAGTACTTATTCAGAAAGGGCTATGGAATATAGAAAAAATAAAGGGTTCTTAGAATCAGAAATTGCCATGGCAGTGGGATGTCAAAAGATGGTCCAGCCAAAGGTAAGCGGAGTGATGTACACTTTAGATCCTTTTAATCCCGAACAGGAAAGATCTGTAATTGCATCCACTTATGGTCTTGGAGAAGGCCTGGTCTCAGGAAAAAGGGCTGGAGATAAATTCTATGTTTCCAGGACATGTCCCCATGAGTTAATTGGTATGGATATAACTTATAAAAAAAATATGTCCCAATTAAATCTCGATACAGGTAAAATAGAACGAATGGACGTTCCAGATAAGGATAGAGACAAACCATGTCTTACTAATGAACAAATAAAAAAATTGGCTCAAATAGGAATGAGATTGGAAAAATATTTTAAACATCCCCAGGACATAGAATTTGCTTTTGACATGGAAAACAACCTGATAATTCTTCAAACCAGACAACTTTCCATAGACCAAAAAAAAATACAATTTAAATGTGACTTAGATTCAATAAAAAAAAGATTTGAAGTTATATTATCAGGCCAGGGAGAGATTGTACAAGAAGGCATTGCAATAGGAGAGGTATATAAAATAACTTCTGTGGAAGACTTAGAGAACGTACCAGATGAATGTATATTGGTTGCAACTTTTTCTTCCCCTTTACTTGCCAAGGCAATAAAAAAGGTAAATGGCATTATCACAGATATTGGCTCACCCATTGGACACTTATCTACAATTGCCAGGGAATTTAGAATACCAATGATAATCAATACTAAAAAGGCTACCAAGATATTACAAAATGGACAAAAGATTACTTTAAATGCAACTGATAACGTGATTTATAATGGTTATTTAAAAGAGCTATGTTATTATGAATTTAATGAGGAAAAATTTGAAGAAACAAAGGAATATAGACTACTTAAAAGGATCTATAAGAGAATTTCACCACTTAATTTAGTAGATCCCACAGGAAATGATTTTAGACCTGAAAATTGTAAAACATTTCATGATATCATAAGATATATCCACGAAAAGGCGGTTCAAGAATTAATTGATCAGAATTGTTATACAGACCCTAAGCTTAGCAGTGCTGCAGTAAAATTAAAGCTGGATATTCCCTTAGACTTAATAGTGATTGATATTAGTGAAAATGCTATTATTAAACCCAGGCAATTACATGTAAATAATCTATCTTCTATGCCTCTTAAGTATTTTATCAAAGGGGTATGTAGTGAAAATGTATGGTCTTCTTCACCAGTTGGTATTGGATTTAAAAGTTTTATGTCCAGCATGAATAAAACTTTTGCCTTTGATGTTGCAGACCCAAAATTTATTGGACAAAATCTAGCTGTAGTTTCAAAAGAATATGCAAACATAAGTTTGAGACTGGGTTACCATTTCACCATGATAGATACTATTGCATCAGATGATCCCAATAGTAACTATATTTACTTCAGGTTTTTCGGAGGCGTATCAGAAAATGTAAAAAGGGCAAGGAGGGCACGTCTCATAGGACGGATTTTAACAGAACAGGACTTTTTAACAGACATAAAAGGAGACTTAGTTGTTGGACGTCTAAAGGGAATGGCAAAGGAAGAAACACTGGAAAAAATTATGGTACTTGGAATCTTGGTTGCCTTTACTAGACAGCTTGATGTCCAAATGACAGATGATAAGACAGTAGATTATTTTGCCAAGGAGTTTCACAAGATTTTATTACAACACAAATTAGGCAATAGTGAAATTAATTTATAAAAAAAGAGGGGGATATCATTATGAATAACCAACAAATGTCAATATTAATACTAGATGATGAACCAATTGTAACCAAACGCCTTAAACCTTCTTTGGAAAAAAAAGGATACTATGTTGAGACATTTACAAGGAGTATTGATGCCATTACCAGATTTAAACAAAGACCATTTGATATTGTGATAACAGACTTAAAGATGGAAGGGATTGATGGAATGGAATTTCTAACTGAAGTAAAAGAAATGAGACCTGAAACTGAAGTCATAGTCATAACTGGATTTGCCACTATGGACACAGCAAAAGAATCATTTCAAAAAGGGGTATTAGACTTTTTAGCCAAGCCCTTTAGACTTAGCGAAATACATGAAGCTGTGGCTAAGGCAGAGAAAAAAATCAAAGAAAAAAAGACAAAGAATTAATCCAAACAAAGGAAGGTGAATATGAATGTCTTAATTTTTATCGAAAATAACCTGGCATCGAGCATAAGTTTAAGATATATATGCAAACAATCTCAAAAGGTTTCAATGTTTATTCAACCCATCCATGTGGAAGAACCTACTCAAGGACACTTCCAGTTTGGCGCCGGATGGGTGAGGAAGACCTGGGAGAGGACCCTTGTTGATACCACCAAGGACGAAATAGAGACATTCCTAAAGGCAGAAGCAGGTAACTGCAGGGGCCTAACCAAGGTCAAGATATTAGTAGGAGACAAGGAAAAAGAATTACAAAAAGAGATTGAAGGCGGTTTTTACGACCTTTTTGTAATGGGTCATTTGTCTTCATTTGATTCTAGCATGTTCTATGAGCTCATTAAGGGTTCTTTTTTGAAAAAATTAAGCACCCCTGTATTACTTGTTAAAAACCTTACTCCATTTGAAAAAGTCCATATTCTTCTAGATGAATATATGGATATAGAAAAGTTAATCCCCTTTTACCTTAAATTGTACGAAAATGCCCAGGTAAATGTCTCTCTAGTATATTACAAATTTTCAGAAAATAAAGAAGTTAATATTAATGATGGTTCAGAAAACAAAAAGATCCAGTTAGCCAAAGAATTATTAATGGACAAGGGTATATCTCCTGCTGAGATATTGGAAATTGAGGGAAGTCCTGAGGTAGTTGGGGATAGGCTTAAGAGTAGTGGAATGGTTGTATCTATGCTTAATAAAAAAGGAAGAAAGAGGCCAATTAGTGATGTTCTTGCCTCCACTCCAGTTCCTGTTTTAATAATCTGGGATTAAACCTTATCTTATTTTAGGAGGATTTTTATGAGAATTTTAGTAGCTGTAGATACAAATCCATATAGTTCCTATGTGGTCAATGAAGTAGGTAAAATGGCAATAAATACTTGGTCAGATATTACCTTGCTGGGAATATTAGACCCTAAAAAATCAACAAGCAAAGTAGAAGAGAGTGATCTGGCAAAATCTCTTTTGGACTTTAGAGAAATAATAACTTCCTATTATCCCAAAGGGGAATGTCCATATTCAAGGGAAGAAATTAAATCCTTTTCTCAAATTAAAGATGATGTCTATGTGGCAACTGGTAAAGGTGGATTAAAGACTCTAAAAATAGTAATTAGAAAAGGCATAAATCCAGTCCAGGAAATTTTAAATCAGGCTGATGAGGATGAATCTACTCTTATAGTGCTGGGATGTAATAAGACAAATAAGTGCAAATGGGATGATATGGATGTTCCTTCTAAGGTAGCAAATCAGGCATCGTGTTCTGTATTAGTTGTAAAGGAAAACAAGACCCCAAAACAAATTGTTTGTTGCCTTGATCAGGAATATATTACCCAAAATTCACTTGAACTTATAAACCAGATGGTGACACTTTATAATGCTGAATTAAAAATCGTGGGAGTTGCTGAAGGTGAATCCCTGAAGATGAAAGTAGAAAATACCATGAAAAATCTGTTTATGTACTATCTAAAACAGGATATTCCCTTGTGGCTGGAGGTTATAAACTCATCTGTTTTCCCTAATTTTGTAAATCAGATGTCACAGGATAACTTGGTAGCAATATGGCTTGGCCCAAAGTCTTTTTTGAAAAAATTCTTTCCAGATGAAAAAATAACTACACTAATCAGTGATGCCCCATCTTCTGTTCTCTTACTAAGATAAATAGCCAATGGGCTAGATGCCCTTGGCTATTTATTGTTCAAAAAATCAATCAAATAAATCAGGATTATTAGATATCCTTTTTACAAGTTCTCGATAATCTTTAGCTCCTTTGCTCCCTGGTGCGTATTCAAAGATAGTCTTACCGTACATAGGTGCCTGAGATAGCAGGTTATTATATCTAATGGGCTCACATATTTTATCTGGATATAGGGACTTTAATTTTTCCAGCATGGCCATGGTCTTTTTCTTCACCCTGAGGTCAAAAAAAGTAGGGACTATATACTTAATCTCAAATTCAGGTCTATATTTTTGAATCCCTGCAATGGTCTTTAAAAAATTGGCTAGGGCCTGAATAGTCATAATCTCTAGGGAAACAGGTATAAGTGCCTCCTCTATATAGAACATAACATTTACAGACAAAGCGTCCCAACCAGGAGAGGTATCTACAATTACATAATCAAAATCTAAATGTATCCTTGCAAGTGCTTCAGAGAGGGTCCTCTCTCCACCAAAATACTCCCTATCGATCAATCGCTTCACCCCTGCCAGCCCTTTACCACCAGCTAAAAGGTATAAATTTTCCCTGGCTCTATACAAACATTTTTCCGCCGGTAGTTCTTCTAATACCAGTTCTGTTAGCCCTGCTGGTGGTTTTACTCCGAGTAAAAAACTACATTGTCCCTGGGTATCTGTATCTACTAAAAGCACCCTGTACCCTCCAAGGGCAAGGCCAGCAGCAATGTTCACAGCTGTTGTTGTCTTTCCCACTCCACCTTTACTTATACACACACCTATCTTTCTAACAGAACTGTCATTTTGTTTTAAATTTAATGTAAATCTATGGCCACAAAGCTTACACCTTGCAACCTTAGGAGTAATAGGCACTTTTTCCTTGGGGATCTTGTGTTTGTGTTTACATTTTGGACATTCAATAATAACCATTAATCTTTCTCCACGTTTTTAAGAAAAAGCCGTCTAAATAAAAAACTTTCTTCACCTTTAGCGGCAAAATCACTTAGCAGCAACTCAAGGGCCAAATTAACTATCTTTGACTTTGTTACCCTTTTTTTAGAAAAGTCTTTTTTAGATTGCTTTATTTGCTTTAACTTATCTTCTGCTTTATTTAAAAGAGATATTAATTCCTGCCTCAAATAATAGGTTCTTTTAATAATTTTCTTTTTTTTACGAGATGTTATTTCACATATCTTTTTCTTATTTTTAAGTTCTTTCCCCTGAATATCTGAAGCCAAATCTTCAATAAAATCCAATAGGTCTTTTGCTTCCTTTGAATCCCCATTTGTCGCTGTTAAAAGCTCTTCTAAAAGATTTTTTTTATCATTGGACATCTGTTTTTCCATCCAAGTAAAAACACCTAGTTATAAATACAAGTTGTCATCAATCACGAGGCAAAACGAACTAGATATTTATATGTTTCCCCTTAATATTTCATCCCGTAATCTTTTTACATACATTATATAATTTTCCTTCTGTCTTTGTTCTGAAAAAGATTCTATTTTTATTCCAACTCCAAAAGAATCTAAATCTATTTTCTCAATATACTTAACTACACCTACACCATTTATTTCGTAATTGTCAAAAAATAATTTAAAATCTATTTTGATATTTGTATTTATATCATCAATATCTCTCAGCACTATCTGAAATCCATGGGAGGATAAATTTAAAATTTTATAAGAGTTACCACTAATGTAAACTTCAACATCATCTTTTGGTTGTACCCTATATTCTTTTCTAAAACCAACTTTATTATCTAAAACCCTCTCCAAAGGAGAACCATCTGGATTTATTTCTTCAAATTCAATATATTCTTCCATATTTATTTCCTTTAAATTAAGTTAGTTCCATGTCTATAGATGCTGTTTTCACTGCCCCTACAGGACAAACCAACTCGCATTGTCCACAAGCCACACAGTGCTCTGCTGAAAATAAAATCTTGGCACTGTTAGCATCATAAAATAAGGCATCAGCTCTACACACTGCAAGACATGCACCGCAATGTACACAAATATCTTCATCCCTTTTGATTTTTTCAGCAAGAATTTCTACCTTTACCCCTTCATCTACAAGATATTTAACCCCTTTTTCAATTTGTTCTTCTGTACCCATGAGCTGTAGAATAAGCCTCCCCTCCTGACGGGGGAATATCTTTGCCTCTAATACATTAAATATTATTCTGAAATCTGCTGCAAGCTTGTAAATTACAGGATTATACATAACATCTTTGCTAAAAATCAATAATACATTCTTTTTTATATTTTTCTCACCCATAACTCAAATCTCTCTTTTTTTATATTTCACAAAGTTCAATTATGCCCTTTGCCCCGATTACATCCTTATATATGGCGAGTACTCCTAACACTCCTGGTATTGACATAGCATAAGAGATAGCATTTTCTATATCGCTTCTGGATTTTATCCTATTTGCTCCTGCCGTTGCAACTGCATCAGCTAGTGCAGTATCCTTTGAAATTACAGTAAATCCATCAGCTCTCCCAAAGCTTAAGGAATGACCAACACTACCAGAGGAAGTACACACCCCAACAGGGGATATACCTGATGAAATTTTAAGCCCAATCTTACCTGAAAAAGGAGAATCTCCTGCAAAAACAGTCATTTTGACCTCTTTTTTCACATTTATGTATATATCCCCCCCATTTTCAACTATGACCTCCTCACTCTTTTTTGAAAGTTCTTCACCAATAATGTGGGCAATAGCCCCAGCTACAGCAGCCATTGGACCAACACCGGCCTTTTTAGATGCATCATACATAATCTTCACAACTCTTTGAATATTTGAAAATTTTGGTGAGATAGGTTTAAGCGAGGTCAAAAATTCAGGATATCTTTTTATTTCTGTTTCTATATCTTTTCTCAATTTAATGAGCTTTTTTTTGACAAAAGAAGAAAAATTCCCTTTTGTCCTGATATATAAATCAGAAGATTCTATTTTTACCCTGTAGGTATCCCACCTATTGGTAGAAGTAAAATCCCTATAAAATCTATCAACTATTAGCATCAATTGACCCCATAAATTCTACTGTGGGAAGGGGAAGTTGTGGAATACCTAAAGTAAATTTATTTTTTATAATCCACTCTTTTAATTTTGTTGCAATCTCCCTTGCCATAAAATAACTGGACAGAGGTGCTGTTGGTATTTCTTTTCCCATTACATTTATTTTTCCAGATCTAAGTTCCTCATAACTTACTTCTCCCAGGGATCTATCTATGGCATTGGGATAATCAATACCATAATCTACTACCTGACAATAGATATCTGCATCTGACTGACCTGTAAAATAAGCCATTTCTTCATTTATTATGGGGATTGGTATTCCAATGCCTACCATAAGAGAGCATCCATAGCCCAACATAGAAACTCCCCTAATATATCTTGGAGACATCTGTTTCATGTCGCCTGTAACAGCCAGGGTGCCAGCACCTTCTTTCACAATCCCATTTTCTCCCCTTAATACATTTGGATTGTGTTGAGTGCCTCTCCAGCTAACCACGCCAAGACCACCTCCCAAAAAAATCTTGGTGCCCACCCCAATTGTCCAGTAAAAAGGGTCGTTTAAAAGCGGACTCAGTTGTCCTGAAGTAGAATAGGTGGCATTTCCAAGATTTGGTCTCAAGACCCCCATATACGTGTATATGGTCTTTTTTGATAAATTTACAGCGCAGTTGTAATTTTGATACGCATTTCTTGGATTATACAAAAAAGCATCCCTTAGATCGTTTATTGTGACTACTGATTCATACTCTTTTAAAGGGTAACAATCAGTCCCATATGCCTTTACCTTTAATCTTACCTGTCTTCCTGCGATCAAGTCTTCAATCACATGTCCCCCACCATATTTAAACCTGCCAGGATGAACTTTATTTAAAGGGTCATCTTCCTGTACCTGGGCTGCTCCAATATAACAGTCAACTGCAGCTATGCCAGCATAGGCCTCCACATCATTTAACCACACCTTTGAGGCCTTAATTTTGGGCTTTGTGTGTCCAAAGTTTATAAAGGCTCCTGAAGAACACATGACCCCAAAGGTGCCAGTGGTAACTACATCTACTTTTTTAAATGCGTTTTTTATACCTTCAGATTTCACTATATCCACCATTTCTTCAGCAGTAACCACAACTGCCTTTCCCTCTTTTATTTTTTTGTTTATCTCTTCAATACTCCTTTTCACCTCAAAATTTCCCATATTCACACCTCTCTATCTCTAATTAGTGATTAATATTCCTATTCTAAAAAAATATCCTTAATAACACAATAAAAATTTGATAAGCCAAAATGCACACTCAAAGTCATAACTATTAAATACGATTATTTAATTTTTGATAATCTAATATTTCTTGACATGAAACTCAAATATAACTTAGATATCAAAAAAACATATAAATGTTGAGGATTGAATTATGATGAGAAAAAAATATACAAGAAGAGAATGCCTTAAAATCCTTGGATTTTTATCTATATCAAGTACAATACCATTCTTATCAGTAGAACCTGTATTTAGTAGTAACTTTTTGAAATTAAAAGAGATATCACGCACCCTGCCGCTCATGAACACCTATGTTACCATCACTATTTATGATGAATCCAGGGACAGGGCAATAGAAGCTCAATCCAAGGCCTTTTCCAGGATAAAACAACTCATAAAAATATTTAATAGATTCGATCCAAATAGTCATGTAGGTTTTCTTAATGAAAACAAAAAATTAAATGATGTTCCTTTTGAGCTTTATGACTTGCTATTAAAGGCAAAATCTATATCAAAATTATCTTCAAACAAATTTGATATCACAATCCTGCCTATTTTAGAATTAATAGAAGAGGAAGTAAAAATTCATGGACATTTTCCAGAAATCAAAGACATTGAAGAAGTCCTGCCCTATGTTGGTTGGGAAAATCTATCCATTTCCCCTAAAAAAATAACCATGGCAAAGGGAACAAAAATCACATTAGATGGTATAGCAAAGGGATATATTGTGGATCAGGCAGCAGAAGTTCTAAAAAGGTGCGGCATTAAACATGCCATAATAGATGCTGGTGGTGATATCAGGGCAATAGGAAACAAGGATGCACATAGGTCATGGAGGATAGGGATTGAAGACCCAGATATGGAAAAAAAATATATTCAAATCATCAATCTTTCCAACCTTGCTATTGCCACATCTGGGAATTATAGAAATTTTTTCACATCGTCCAAAAAATTATTTCATATAATTGATAAAGAAATGGCCGTATCTCCACAAAGGACAGTTAGTTGCAGCGTTATAGCCAAAACCGCTTGTACTGCTGATGGCCTGGCAACAGGACTTTTCTGCCTCAGTCCTGAAAAATCAGTTCAGATCGCAAACGAACTAAATATACCTCTATTTACTGTTGCCCACGGAAAAAGATTCTTTAAATCCTATTCTTGGACAAAATTTAGTACTTAAAAATAATCCGCAAAATAAAATATATAAGGGGCTTGCAGCCCCTTTTATATGACAAATAAGAAAGGGAGCAATATATAATTTTATGGAAAAAACGCATAATATAAAAAAGCTGGAATTAAGACCTCAGCTAAATACTAAAATAGTATCCCAACTTTTTAAACACTCACCTATTGGTATATACATCATTGCCAAAAGACAATTTAAGTATGTAAATCCCCAATTTGAAAAAATAACAGGATATACATTTAATGAATTAAAAAATATATTGCCCACAGATCTAATATGTGAAGAAAATAAAGAGAAAGTTAGGAAGTATGCAATTTCCATGTTAAAAGGCAATAGGGATAAACCTTTTTTAAATAAAATAATAGATAAAAATGGTAAAACAAAATACATCTTAGAAAGTGTATGTTCTATTTTATATAATGGAGAAGAATCAATCTTAGGATTTTTCTTAGACAATACAGAAGAAGAACTTATAAAAGAGCAGTTAAAGAAATCTGAAGAAAAGTTTGAAAAGGCATTTCAATTATCTCCAGATTGGATTGTGATATCTACCCTAAACAGAGGAATATATCTTGAAGTAAATGCTGCTTTTTTAGAAACCACAGGCTACAGCAGAGAAGAAGTCATTGGAAAAAGTTCCATTGATCTTGGGATATGGGCAGATCCCAAACAAAGAGACGATCTTCAGGAAATCTTAAAAAAATACGGAAAAATATGTAATGCAGAAGTACAATTTAGAAGAAAAGATGGCTCAATAATCGATGTATTATGGTCAGCACACAAGATCAAATATGACAGTAGAGATTGTATAATTGCAGTTGCAAGAGATGTAACTGATTTAAAAAAAGCTGCCCAGGAAAAACTAATGAGGGAAAAATTGCAAGGGGTATTAGAAATGGCTGGTGCCACCTGCCATGAAATGAATCAGCCACTTCAAAATATTCTACTTATATTAGAAGAAATTTTAGACGAAAACCCCAACAATAAAAACTGTCTGGCTCTAAAAAAACAAGTAGAGAGGATAAAAGAAATAACATTAAAACTTGAGAACATCACCCATTATTCAACAAGGGAGTATGTAAAGGGAGTAAAAATAATAGATATAGATAAATCATCATCCTATTGTAGGATCAATGGAAAATTTAGTTAAGCATTAATAATAGACTCTTGACAGAGAGAAAATTTCCAAATAGGAGCAATTTTTCAAAATTTTCCAAACAGGTAGGAGGAGAACATGAAAAAGACCATTTTAGTTCTGTTGGTAGTGTTAATCTCTTCTTCATTGGCCATGGCTAGTCATGAACACGTGAGCCCACCTAAACATCCAGACAAGGATGCTATCTATGTAAACCTAGCAGGAATCATAAAAAATACCCATGGCGAGCCAGTTGGAGAAGCAGAAGTAAAGGTATTTTTAGGCGATAAGATGATGGATGAGCTTGAAACTGCTGAAAATGGAAAATTCTTATCAAGATTTTTTATATCAAAAGAGGAGCAAAAATCCTTACACATAAAACTGGAGATATCCAAGGCCAGTTACAAAACTGAAATATTAAAATTGGATCCCCAAAATCTGGCCATGAAAGATAAAAATATATACTTTAGCGGTGATATTATCCTAAAAAGGGTTATAGGACCTGCATTCTGGGTATCTGCTGGTGTTTTCTTTCTGGTCTATGTAATAATTGGTTTTGAGTTGCTCCACAGGACAATAGCAGCCATGCTTGGTGCAGCAACAATGTTAATTTTGTCATACACAATAGGAACTTTTAACCCTGAATATCATATCCTCTCTTATGAAGCTGCAATAGCCTCTATTGATATGAATGTTATATTCCTGCTTATGGGAATGATGATAATAATTGGCGTACTTAAACATACTGGTATCTTTCAATGGTGCGCCTATAAGTCATACAGTCTGGCAAGGGGAAATTTCTTTTTGTTGTCTATAATTCTCATGTTCTTTACTGCTTTCACTTCTGCATTTTTAGACAATGTAACTACCATGCTCCTTTTAACTGGTGTTGCCATTGAGATATGCGTGGCGCTCAATATAAATCCACTTTATCTATTAATTCCATTAGTAATGGCATCGAATATTGGGGGTACAGCAACACTTATTGGTGATCCACCAAATATCTTGATTGGTTCTTATGCAGGACTTAGCTTTGTAAAATTTGTTGAGGCCCTGGCACCCATATGTCTCGTTTGTATGGTAGTACTTATTGTATATACCAAATTCATATGGGGCAAAGAATTTGCCAAGGCAAAGATAGAAAATGTGGACGAATTTATTTTAAAGTTAAAAGAAAAATATAAAATAACTGACGCCAAGCTCCTTAGCTATGGTGGAGGGGTTTTGGCCTTTGTTATCTTTCTATTTTTAACTGAATCAATTTGGCATATGGAAGTTTCAGTAGCAGCGCTATTTGGTGCAGCTGTTTTGGTAACAATAGCTATAATTATGGACAAAATTGATCTAATTGAGCTTATTGAAAAAGACATTGAGTGGCCAACCCTTATGTTCTTTATATTCCTTTTTATGTTGGTTTCTGCTGTTGAATCAACAGGTCTTCTAGATCTAATTGCAGACTGGATCTTAAAATTGTCAAAGGGCAATTTTGTAGCTGCCTGTACTTTTATCCTGTGGGTTGCCGCTATTATGTCTGCATTTGTGGACAATATCCCTTTTACAGCTACTATGTTGCCAATTGTAGGTTATCTCTCAAACGTGATTCCAGAAGCCCACAACACTCTGTGGTGGGCACTTGCCTTAGGTGCCTGTTTTGGAGGAAATGGAACTATAATAGGCGCATCAGCAAATGTTGTAACAATTGGTATTGCTGAATCAAAAGGTTATAGGACTACTTTTATGGGATTTATGAAAGTGGCATTCCCCTACATGATAATAACCATAGCAATCTCTGAGGCATGGCTCTTAATTGTACGTCCAGGATAAGATAAAAAAACTCCATTAAAAACATAAAAAGGAGGACTTTTAAGTCCTCCTTTTTTTATTTTATATCCAGACCAGCTTTTTTTAAATCATTAATAGAAATAGCCCCTGGTCTAATTATCTGTATGGTTTTATTTCCAATAAACTTTACAATTGTAGAAGGTTTCATCCCTGAAGGTTCTGGATATAGATTAATTGCCATATCTACCTTACTCAAAAGCCCTTTTTCAATTTCATCAAACAATCTAGGTGATGGTTTGCCAGAGAAATTTGCACTGGTTGCAACTAGAGGATATCCTGAACAAAGACATAAGTCCCTGGCAACAGGATGGGAGGTAAGCCTTATACACACATAACCTTCTTTGTTAACAACTCCTTTGGGCAAATTGGTTTTTCCAGAAAACAATATTGAGAGAGGACCTGGCCAAAATTTATCCAAAATTAAGTCTAAGGGCATGTTATCTGTTGTATTTACCAACATCTTAAGTTGTAATATGTCTCCAATCATAATTGGTAATACTTTTTGAATAGATCTATTTTTTATTTCAAAGATTTTCTTTATAGCATCTTGATTAAGAGCATTTGTGCCAAGTCCATACAAGGTCTCAGTTGGAAATATGATAACTCCTCCTTTTTTAATAATTTCTACGGCCCTATCTATGATCGTCAAAAGTGACCTCCATTTTATTTTAATTTTGGCAAAAATCTTGCTTTTTAAAATTAAAACAAATAGAATCAGGAAATAAATTCCTAACAAAAAAACCTTACCTTATTAAAAGGAGAGGACATGGATAAAATTAAT
>NZ_JBMYBT010000030.1:0-7527 GCF_053993635.1 Desulfothermus sp.
CCCTGAGCCCTGATGCCAACCCCCTTTAAAAAAGAAACTAGGTGTTTTAAAAAAGTAATATTGTCATCTACAACCAGGATGTGGAGACCCTTTATTTTTTCTGGAACTTCAAGATATTCCATTCTTCCTTGCGGTATTTTAAGAGGCAAAGTAAACCAAAACTCTGACCCCTTGCCTTGTTTACTAAAAACCCCAATTTCTCCTCCCATTAATTCCACAAGGTGTTTTGAAATTGACAATCCAAGCCCACTTCCTCCGTATTTCCTTGCAATTGTAGTCTCTGCCTGGGTAAATTTTTCAAACAACTTCTTATGTTTTTCCTCTGGAATTCCAATCCCTGTATCTTTTACTGCAATTCTTATGGTCAACATGTTATCTCTCTGCGATACAAAATTTGTTTTTACTACTATTTCTCCTTTGTGTGTAAATTTTATGGCATTTCCTATTAAATTGTTGAGGACCTGTTTTATCCTAACAGGATCTCCAAAAACCTTAATGGGAACAATTGGATCAATATAATTAATTAATTCTAAACCCTTTTGCTGGGCAGAAACCGCCATTGCCATTACTGCATCATCTATAAGTTCGTAAATATCAAACTCTAATTCCTCTAATTCCAATTTTCCCGCTTCAATCTTTGACAGATCCAATATATCATTTAAAAGAGCAAGGAGGGAATTAGCACTATTTAGAGCAACCAAACAAAAATGTCTTTGTTCATCACTTAATTCAGTATCTTTTAAAAGGGAAAGCATACCTATTATTCCATTCATTGGAGTACGAATTTCATGGGACATATTTGCCAAAAATTCAGTTTTAGCCTTAGAAGCCTCTTCTGCCCTTATCAGTGCCTCTTGTAAGTTTATATTTATCTCTTTTAATTCCTCTTCCATATTTTTTCTGTCACTAATATCAACCAATACTCCTTCAAAATGAGAGGTTTTTAAGTCTTCACCCTTTACCACTCTTATACTCAGTGCAGCCCAAAACTCCGTCCCATCTTTTTTCCTGAGCTTAACCTCAAACTTATCAACAAAATTTTGCTCCTTAATCTGTTTTAATAATTCTTCCTCCTCCTTTGTATTCACAAACAATTGAGTGGAAATGTCTGTATAAAAATCCAGTACTTCTTCTGGGTTATCAAATCCTAGAAGTGAGGCCAATTTAGGATTTACTGCAATGAAAGTTCCATCAATACTAAGTTGAAATATACCTACCAAGGCATTTTCAAAGATAGATCTATATTTTTCTTCACTCTTTCTAAGTCTCTCTTCTAAAACCTTCCTTCTGTTTATCTCATTCTGTAGCTCAATATTTTTCTGTTCTATTTCTCTTTGATATTTAGTTGATTCTTCTAACTTTGTTTTTAATACCAAATTTTGGGAATTTATTCTTTGAGATATAAAAAGTCCTATAAGCAATAATATTGCCAAAAAGGAAAGAGATAATGGATATAACCATACTTTCAGACTTGAATGTTTATCATAGGGATGCATTATAAGAATGGAATAGCTACTCTCTTTTATAGGCGTGCTAGTAATAATTACAAAACATTGTTTTGGATTTTGTTTTAACCTTAAAAGGAATTTATTATCTTGACATAATTTTTTAGGATATTTTAAAAAAAAGTCCTGAGCGTCACAAAAAACATTTTTATTAAGATAAATTGTGTGTTTTTTGCTTTTAAAAAAAATATAGCTATCTTTTAGTATAAGTAATTTGTATACACTTTGTGGATTAATATGTATAAATATTTGTCCCACATACTTATTTTTAAAAAAATATGGAACAGAAAAAAACAGTTCATACTTATTATGACTTTTATAAAAAAAGAAATAAGGATTAGATCTTTTTTTAAACAATAACTGTCTCCACTTAATATAATCGACTTCATGAAGATATTTGGGTTTCGTGTCTACTAATATTTTACCTGATGAATCTACAAACACTATACGTTTGTAAATATTTATTCCTCCCAATTTTTTACTAGTCAAAAGATATTTAAATTCTCTTTGAATGGACAATAACGAGGCCCTAAGGCCATATTCCATGGACATACCAAGAGCTTTATTTTCAAAAAAACTACTAATACTCTTGGAAGCACATAATTCATTTAAATCATTTCTTCTCTCTGTAAAAAAATAACTAAGGGCTATAACACGATTTTTTATATTTGATTTAATGCGTTCTATCTCTGCCTGTTCCAAAGACACCTGTGCCTTATAATTAAAAAAAACTAGAATACCAATAAATACCACCAAAAAAGATACAGCAATTAACAGTAAACTTTCTCTAAGCATTTGAAAAAAATTTTTACCTTTCACCTTTTCTCCCATATCCAAAAAAATCAGGATAATAATCCAATACTGCAGGATAATATTTTTTTACTAATCTAATGTAAGTCCCATCTTTTTTGATTTTATTCAAAAACTTTTCAAAGGTATTTTTCAGCTCAGTGGCATCTTTTTGAAATGCGCAGGCCATAACCTGTCTTTTTGAAAGGGGTCCTATGACTTTAATCAATCCAGGAAATTTTTCCAGGGCTACTAATGCATCTGGCACATCTAATAAAGTAGCATCAGCTTTTCCATTTATCACAGCAGGAGCAAGCTCATTTAAATTTTTATTAAAGTCTATTATCTTAGCTCCATATTTTTTAAGACCATATAAAGATGCATCAAGACATGTAGCTGGAACATTTAAAACAGACATTCCCCTTAATTTAAGAAGAACAGCCAAAATATCTTTGGAAATATCACCTGTCGGCTTAATTGGGGTCAATTTAGAGTCTGATCTGGATATTAGCCATATTTGTGTTGGAAAAACTGGAGATGAATATGAGACCAACTTCTTTCTCCAATCGAGCACAGTAAGACCTGTTGCAATAATATCTCCTTTTATAGGAGATTCCCCTATAACTTGTACCTGATTTCCCTTTACCTCAATCTTTTTTCCAATTAAGTCGGGAATTACATGTTTCCAGTCTGTTTTTACAAATTGGTATTTCACATTTATATATTTTGCAAACAATTTTACTAAATCCACAGAAAATCCGTCCCCAGCCCCTGTTACAAAATTGGCATACGGCACCCCTAAATGTCTTATCACCCCTCTTTTCTTTATCTCAGTTAAATTAAATGCATAAATAGACTTTGCAGCAAGAAAGATAGCAACAAACAACAACATTAATTTTGTAATTTTTTTAATATACATTTCTTATTTCCTTTGTTTTTTATAACAAACCAAATTTTTACCATCCCTTTTTGCTTTATATAACTGCTCATCAGCACGATTTATTAGTTTGTATAAGTTATCTCCATCCCTATATTCTGCAACACCAAAACTTGCCGTAATCTTTTTTACTTTTGGTGTTTTTATTTTTGCTATTGAAATTCTTATATTTTCAGCTACAAGAACTGCATCTTTTAAATTTGTTTCAGGCAATAAAATTACAAATTCTTCACCACCCCATCTGGCTGCAATATCAATTTTTCTTATTCTTTTCATTATTGTGTTGGCAATATTTATTAATACTTCATCTCCAACATTGTGTCCATATGTGTCATTTATCTTCTTAAAGTCATCAATATCCAACATTATGATACTAAAAGTGTTGGAAAAACGTTTGCACCTCTCCCTTTCTTCTTCGAATTTCTTTTCAAAGAACCTGCGGTTATAAAGTCCAGTCAAGGGATCTTTCATTGACAATTCTATCAATTTGTCCTGTAATTGTTTATACTTAGTGACATCAATAAGATAATGTAAATAAAGATTTTTATCTACAGGTATCCAAAAAACATCATAAGTTTTACCTTCTATATCAAGCTCCATTTCTTTAGGTTGTTGACTTATCAGGGCCTCATCCGCCATACAAAACACACATTTAATTCCTGGGAAAATAATCCCTGTCCTCTCCATTGTCTTTCTTGCTTCATGAGAAATATATTTGGAATCCAAAATAGATCTCCAGCAATAGTCTCCCACCCTTGAGCCCATCATTTCTGCGGCCTTATTTTGGGCAATAATCTTTCTCTCTTTAGTAACTAACCATGCAGGATGTGGTAAGCTCTCAAGTAAGATTTTACTTTTTCTTTGCTCTGCTTCTTTTGCAAGCTCAACCATCTTTTCTGAGGTTATATCTCTTAAAATCATTCTAACTGGACTATTTTTTCTCGGCTCAATAGGGTCAACCATCACCTGAAGCCATTTTTTCCCATTTTCAATATTTATAAGGAATTCCTTTAAATTGGCTTTACTATATTTGCTGCTCTCTTCTATTAAGGTAAGTAAGTCATATTTTTTTAATATGGATTTTACACAATCCCTCTCAAAAGACCTACCTCCCATATAACTAAAAATCTCTTTGGCCTTTTGATTCATATATTCAATCTCACCTTTTGCACTAAATCTAATTATTCCTACTGGTGCTGTTTCTGATAATTCAAAAATTAATCTATTTTTCTTTTTCAATTCTTCTTCAAGGATTTTTCTCTGGGATATATCTCTTAAAATGGCTAGCACATAAGGGCCTTGGGGCAAATCTACCCTGGATAGGGCTATGTCACAAAACAGGATAGTTTCATCATAAAGCCTTTTGTGCATCCATTCAAAACGCTGAGGTCTTCCCGAAAAAGCACTACTAATTTTTTCTAATGCCATTTCTTTTGATGGCCTACCATTTGGTTGGAACTCAGGGGATACATCATAAGGTGTCTTACCTATTAACTCATTTTTTCTATTTCCTCCAAAAAATTCTACAGTTCTAAAGTTTGTATCTATAATTGTACCATCTTTATCCAATAATAAAATTGCATCTGCTGCTGCGTCAAATATTAACTGAAAATTTCTCTCAAGTATAAAAATCTCTTGGTTCAACTCCCTTTTTTTTGGTACATAGGACAAAATTCCTAAGGCGAGCCATTCACCTTGAAATTTCAAGGGTTTTAATACCAGCTGTATTTTTTTCTCTCTGCCACATGCCTTTATATTCAATTCAAGAAGTTTATGAAATTTTGAAGTCGTCCCTGTAGAGGCAAATAGCTTAAATTCTTCCTTAACCTCAGATAATACCTTATTATCTTTAATAAAAAGAGGGTGAAGCTCTTCGCAAATAAGGTCTTCTAATCTGTAACCTAAGATATCCTCAGCTACTCTATTACAAAAGCAAACTTTTCCCTCACTATTTAAGACAACTATTCCCTCAGAAAAGGAATCGATTACAAGCTCCAAAAGCTCTCGCCTATCCCAATCTTTGCAACAACAATTTTTATTTCGGCTTATTTTATCTATTTTTTGTAATAAATTTATCTTTTTCTCCATAACTTCCATCTCTCCCCAATCCAAAAACTACATGCTCCATAGATAAAGAGAAGTTTCCTGGTCAAATTCTCTTACAAAAAATCCTTTTTCAAATGGAATTATACAGTACTCAAACGCAAATACTGAACTACCTTCATTGAGATGACCCCCAAATACTTCTCCTTTCCTGTCACCTAAAACTATATGGGCATGGATAAAGGGCTTATTATCTTTTATTGATACATTGCCTTTTAAAGATAAGACCTCCATTGGTTTATCAATTCTATTTACAATGTACTCTTTGTTTTTCTGATCATAATATCCAATTGTAACATATTCAAGCGCCCCTATTCCCTCAATAATTCCATTAATAACATTATTTTCCTCACATATTTTTGTGAGTTCTAAAATTAAATCCTTCCCTTTTAAAAGTCTGCCTACAATTACTTCATTTTTTAAATTAAATGTTTTTAAAATCATTTTTAATCTTCCTTTTTTCTTTTTCCTTTAATTTCTTTTCCATATAACAATATAATCCTTCACCTCGCAGAGCAGGTTTAAAACACATATTACAAGACTCACAAAGGGCATCTCTTAAATCTCCATGTTTCCATCTAGCAATAAGGTGGGATTCCCTGATAAATGGCCTTGACATACTCACCATATCGCAGATATTATTTTTAACTAACTCATTGCACACATCAAATTTTCTTATGCCTCCTACTAAAATCAGAGGAACACAGAGTTCTTGCTTAAATTGTTTTGCGTGTTCTAGATAATATACTTCCCCTAGCTTATTTGCAATCTTTTTAGCCCTTGAAGGAATCAAGTCCTTGGATATGAGTGTCCCACCACTCATCTCAATTCCATCAATTCCATTTTCTTGGAGGAGCTTTGATACATAAAGCATCTCTTTAAAGGTCATCTGGGGATCTAAGAAGTCCTCGCAATTTATCTTTACTATGACAGGAAAGTCTTCTCCCACTTTCTCTCTTATCTTTAAATATACATCCATAAGAAGCTTTGACCTTCCCTTTATGTCTTTGCCGTACTCATCCTGTCTTTTATTAAAATATGGAGACAAAAATTGGCTCAAAAGATATCCATGGGCTGCATGAATTTGGACTCCATCAAATCCAGCCAGCTTTGCCCTTTTTGCTGCTTGGGCAAATTTTTCAACTACATCATGTATCTCATCTTTGGTCATTGCAATGGCCTGAGCAGATCTAAAATCGCTTTTTATTTCAAAATCAGAAGGTCCTATACCAGCTTGACCATGAGGGCTGAAATGAAAGATTCCACTGTGGGCAATTTGCAAAAATATCTTTGAACAGTATTTATGAACTGTTTCTGGAATCTTTTTAAGTCCATCAATCAATTTATCTGAATATACACCCAGTTGCCATGGACTTGCCTGACCTTTTTTGTCCACATATGCGTGAGATGTGATTATGAGCCCCACCTCTCCCTTTGCCAGTTCTTCCATGACTCTGATAAGATTTGACGTAACTTCCCCTTTTTCTGTGGCCATTCCTTCCCAGGTGGCTGAACGAACAAATCGGTTTTTTATTTTGCAAGTTTTAAATGTTATTTCTGAAAATACATTCTTTGACATAGCGCTTTCCTTTTTGGATTTATTGGATTTCATAAAGGTTCTAGGACGTTCTAAGTTCTATGTTCTAGGTTCTAAGTTCTAAGTTTTATGTTCTAAATTTCAAATTTTTGGTTTTCGGTTTCTTAAACATTGAACGTCGAACGTTGAACATTGAACAATTTATCCCGCTAACCCATAAATTTAGCTAGACTTATCCTCAATTGTCTTTTTATTAATTTGTTGATATTGTCACTTCGTAAGCCGTAATAGAGGAATTTAAAAATAACCTATTAAAATACCTAATATAAAAATAACTAATTTTCGTATCTAAGCAAAATAACAATACAAAATTAAAAGTAAAGGAGTACTTTTATGATTCCTGTTCCTAAAGGATATACATTTTCCACAGCAAAGGCAAATTTCAGGTACAAAAACAGAGATGACTTAGGGTTAATTTTATCAGAAAAACCAGCTGTTGTTGCCGCAGTATTTACTACAAATAAGTTTAAGGCCGCTCCCATATATGTATGTCAAAAAAAACTTAAACAAAATAGTTATAAGGCTCAGGGAATTGTCATAAATTCAGGTATTGCAAATGCAGGGACTGGAGAGATGGGAATTTATAACTGCAACAA
>NZ_JBMYBT010000031.1:0-6057 GCF_053993635.1 Desulfothermus sp.
ATGGTCAATTCTCCTTCATCTAAAATTAGGTAATCAACATCTTTAAATTTTTCAGGTTCAGAGGTAAATGCTGGACCTCCTGCAGCCACTTTTACACCATATTCCTTACATTTATTAATTACCTCTCTGGCACTCTTAGATTGAATCATCATAGCGCTTATCATCACCAAATCAGCATTTTTTATGTGTTTATCTTTTAGTTTTTCCACATTTAAATCAATCAATTTGAGGTCCCATGACTTTGGTAGCATTGAAGCAATGGTGATCAGTCCCAGCGGTGGAAATGCTGCTTTTTTAGAAATGAATTTTAATGCGTCTCTAAAGCTCCAAAAGGTGTCAGGATATCTTGGATATATTAAAAGGACGTTCATATTTTACCTCCATATTTTTTATTTAAGGCGTGGTTAGAGTTTTCTCTTTTTTTTCTACTAGTTATACAGTAGGTTAGAATCAAACTTCCCAATTTTGTCAAGCTTTTTGCTGACTAGATTTCCATGTTGTGTGTTCTGTTTTAATTTTAATTTTTTTCTTTATCTCTTAAGAAATCGGTCAAATTATCAGGCAAACTCTTTACGTATAAATCCCTTTGAGGGAAAGGGATTTCTATGTTTGCTTCCTTTAGTCTTTTAAAGAGTGCATAATAATAATCACTATGTATCCCGGTTTTTATATCACTTAACTGATTTATTCTGCACCATACTTTTAGAGAAAAATTTATAGAATTATCCCCAAATTCCTCAAACCATACCTGGATTGGATGGTCTTTATCTTCTCTTGTAATGGAGACTTCTCTTGCAGCTTCTATGGCAATCTCTTTTACCTCTTCAGGGTCAGCATTGTAACTAACCCCAAAGGGTATGGTCAATCTCCTCCAATCATCACTATATGTCCAGGTATTTACCCTGGATGAAACGAGTTCAGAATTTGGAACAATTATATCTTTACCGTCAAAGGTCTTTATTACAGTGGCTCTTATAGCCAGGCTTTTTACAGTGCCGATTGTGCCGTCTTCTAGCTCCACAATATCACCAACCTGGATGGACCTGTCCGTTAAAATTATTAGACCTGAAATAAAATTGTTGGCAATTGTTTGTAGCCCAAAGCCGATTCCAACTCCCAGGGCGCCCATGAGTATATTTAATTGGGTCAGATCGATACCAGCAGTGGACAGGACTATTAGGACCAGTAGAACTAAAGAAAAATAATAACCAAGCGTTGTAATGGAGTTTATTGTGCCCAAAGACAACTTTGTTTTTTGTTGCATAAGAGAAGTTATTTTTTTTCTGCTCTGTCTTAATATAATGAAACCTAAGACAAATAAGAGTACTATTTTTAAAATAGTTGCGATACTAAGGTCCAAATTTCCTATTTTAGCAAAAGGATAAAAGACTACAAACTTGACCTTTTGATAGAGATCTAGAAATTTTTCTTTACTCCAGACATTTAAACTCCGTATCCACCCCGACATGTTTTTTAAAAGTGATGAAATCAGAGAAGCCTCATTTAAGAATTCAGAACACTTATGTTTGTTTTGAATCAATAAAAAGACTATATTATCAATGAGTTTGCTTTGCCTTTTTAGCTCATAATTTAAATTATAAATTGCCTGCTTTAATTTTTCGTCTTTGAGTTGTTTTATTTTCTGGGTGTTAATGGCCAGTGACTGCTCCAAATTTATTTTGGCTTTTCTAATATCTGCCAGGTTTTCAATTGTGAGATTGAATTTTTGTTTAATGCTTTCAGTAAGTTCATCAATGGATTTAAAAATAGTGTTGTCACTGCTACCTGCCTTTATCTTTTTATATTCAACCAACCACAAATAATAAAAATCATAATATCTTTTTTTTAATTCAGTGTTTAAAATTTTTTGGGAAAGGTATGACTTTTTTAAATTATAGTAGTTAATAAGAGATTTAATTCTCTTTTCGTCTATTTTCAATAATTCTTTATTTAAGTTAGATTTTTTAGAATTAATTTTATTTTGAAGAGACTGTAATTTTATCTCATAATATATAATTTTTTTATCTATATCCCTTTGTTGTTCTAATATTTTTGCTTTTTCGCTTTGAAGTTGGCTGTTTAAAATGTCTTTTTGATGTTTGATATTTTTGATATCTAATTGGGTAATTTTTAAGTTTTTAAAAATATAATTTATCCTCTCAGTTAACTTGCTTTTTTGCTCTTTTAATTTGGCTATTATAAGTTGATAATATTCTCGTTTTTTATATAAAATTATATTCTGAATTTTAAGAGATAAAATAGATGTAAGTCTATTATATTTCTGAAATATAGTAAGATTTTCCTTCTGTTTTAAGTAATCATCAATCAAACTTTTACAATTTTTTTTAATTGCTTCAAGTTTGTCTTTTACATCTTCATTTAGACGCTGATTTTCTGAAATAGATAAATTTATATCTCTTAAAAGAGAAATATATTGTTTAAATAAATCAATAGAATAAGGGGGTTTTTGTTTTTTGGGAAGAGTAAAAGGAAGCGTTGGTTTAAAAATTTTTAATTTATTTAATATTGTTATTTGTGAGTTGATTAAATCTATATTATTTAATGTTAAATTTAACTCCTTTTTGTCAATTTCAACTTTTTTATTTTTCAAAATTGAGTTTATACAGGTCTTTAAGTTTTTAGTGCTATTTATACAATCATCTATAAATTGATCTATAGGATAGTCTTGTATATCTTTAGAAATTATAATTTCTATATTTTTAATTACGAATTCGTATGAAGCTATAGTTTTTGATGGAATGAATCCAATAATACACAGAAAAATAGTAATTAATAAATAATCTCTCATATCACATCACCTTGTTTTTTATAAAAACGATATATATGCGGTTTGCTCTAGTCAAGCCCTATCAATAAACAAATTTAATGTCACCATTTCAGATGTAATAAGATGCACTAATTATTTTTTATTTATTTGTAGGGAGGTAGAGACGTTGCATGCAACGTCTCTACATTTGATACATTCGATAAATTTTTTGCGTGCAATGTCTCTAGAATAATTCCTACAGGTTTATTACTGACACAAATCGAAAATCCTTAATTTTCTGGGTAGTTTTCTCCACAGTATTCTCTGAGCTATCTTGAGCGGATTCAGGCACAAGTGGAATAATAATTTTAAAAATATTTTCTTCAATTAATTGGGGCTCACTACCTTTGGAATGAATCTGATATTCGTTAAATTTGCAATTAGCTTATTTCATATGTATGTTAAACATAAATTAAAAATAACAGGAGTGAGAAAATGGAAGGTTATTTTGGTAAGGTATTGTATATAGATCTATCTTCAAGGAGTTATTGGATAGAGGATATTGATGAGGAAATTTTTAGAAGCTATTTAGGGGGAAAAGGACTTGGTATCTATTATTTACTCCACACTATTAAAAGCAAAATAGATCCCCTATCAGTTGAAAATTGTATTGTCATAGCCAGTGGTTGCGCAACAGGTAGTGGGATCTGGGGATGTGGCAGGTACTCTCTTTTTTCATTATCACCTTTAACTGGTCTTTTTGCAGAATCCTATGCTGGAGGTGAGGTAAGCGACCGTTTGGCAGAAACAGGATTTGATGTAATAATTATTAAAGGTTCCTCCCATGACCCTGTATGGATTGAGATTTCATCAAATGGGGTTGCATTTCATGAGGCATATAAACTTTGGGGTCTTGATACTTATTCAACACATAACTCAATTATTAGGTGGTTAAAAGAAAATAGAAAAGGATTTAATCGTTTTGGTGTGGTTTGTATTGGACCTGCTGGTGAAAATCTGGTTAGATTTTCAGTAGTTGAAAATAATTATTGGAGGAGCGCAGGAAGATGTGGAATTGGAGCTGTATTTGGTTCAAAAAAGGTTAAGGCCATCTCTTTTGCAGGTAATATGAGAAAAAAGTTTAACAACAGAGAAAAAATCTTTAGTTTTAATAGACAAATGTTAGAGATTGGGAAAAGGGATCCAGGTGCCATAGCGTATAGGAAGTTTGGCACTCCCATGATGGTGGATATAATAAATGAAATTGGTGCGTTTCCAACAAAATACTGGAAAAAGGGTAGGGCAGATCATCGAAATTTTATAAATGCGGATGCGTTGCATAATAGATGCGAAGTAAAACCCCATGCATGTCCCCATTGTTTTTTGGCATGTGGACGTATGTCAAAAGTAAAATCTGGTCCCTACAAAGGCCTTGTGATCGAAGGTCCAGAATATGAGACAATTTATGCTTTTGGTGGGTTATGTTTAGTTCAGAACATAGAAGAAATTATCTATTTAAATGACCTATGTGATAAACTGGGACTGGACACCATTTCCACAGGGAATGTGGTATCCTTTGCAATTGAAGCATCACATATGAAAAAAGTTGATTATAAATTAGATTATGGAGATGTGGACGGGATTTCAAGACTTATAAAAGATATTGCGTATAAAAGGGATTTAGGTAAGATCCTCTCACAAGGGATAGTTTATGCTGCCAAAGAGTTTGGTCTGGAAGATTTCGCAATTCATGTAAAAGGTATGGAACCAGCGGGCTATGATCCAAGAATTTTTAAAGGAATGGCCCTGTCTTATGCAACCTCTGATAGGGGAGCATGTCATCTCAGGACCACTTTTTACAAGGCTGAGCTGTCTGGAATATCTCCGCCTGAGAAAATAGAAGGAAAGGCGGAAATTTTGATTGAGTGGGAAGATAGGCTGATTATTATGGACACCCTTATTTTGTGTCGATTTTTCAGGGACCTATATCCATGGGAAAAACTACAACAGATAGTGTTTTTGACCACTGGGCTTGATTTAACCAAGCAAGGTCTAAGATCTATCGCACAAAATATAAAGAACAATATTCGCTTATTCAATGAAAAACAGGGATTTAAAGAGGATCAGGATGCGCTACCTGAGCGGTTTTTCAAAGAACCTTTACCTGAAACCAATCAAAGACTAATGGAAAAGGACTTTGTGGTGATGCTAAAAGACTATTATCAACTCAGGGGTTGGAAATTTTAATAGAGCTTTTTTATTGGAGGATTAGACATTGATTTTAAAAAGAATAAGGCAAAATCCTTCATTTTCACTTATTCTTATTTTTGGAATAGTGAGTTTGCTTGGAGACATGACATATGAAGGTGCCAGGGGTGTTGTTGGTCCATATATGGCCAGCCTTGGTGCAAGTGCTGCAATTGTGGGATTTATTTCAGGCCTTGGTGAGTTCCTTGGATACGGCCTAAGACTTATATCAGGTTATTTAACTGATAAAACCAATCTTGTATGGACGTTTACTATTTTAGGCTATTTGATGATTTTTTCTATCCCTTTGCTTGGCATCTCAAATTCATGGCAGATTGCAGCTATGTTCATTGTGTTAGAGAGGATAGGGAAGGCCGTGCGCACCCCTGCAAGGGATGTTATCCTCTCTCATGCCACAAAAAAAATTGGGAGGGGATTTGGCTTTGGAATCCATGAAGCAATGGACCAGATTGGGGCAATAATAGGACCTCTTTTATTTGGATTATTCTTATATGTTGGGCTTGGCTATAAAAAGGGATTTTTAATGCTCATATTCCCCTGTATTATTATGATCATTGCCCTTTTTATTGCAAAATACATTGTTAAAGATCCAAAGCTGCTGGAAAAAGACTTAAGTGATAATAAAATAAAACAAAATATTCCATCTATATTTTGGATATATGTTGTTTTTAGCGCTACTAGTGTAATGGGTTTTGTGAATTTCCAGATAATATCTTATCATTTTAAGGTGCAGCATATATTAAGTGATTCATCTATCCCTGTTATATATGCACTAGCAATGGGAATTGATGCAATCTTTGCATTAATAATAGGCAGGATATATGATAAAGTGGGACTAAAAACAGTGCTTATTATACCATTTGTTAATTTACTTATTCCGTTTTTTGTGTTTACGAAAAGTATAAATTTTTTAATTTTAGGAATTATTATCTGGGGTATGGTCATGGGTATGTATGAGACTGTTATGAGGGCTTCAATCGCAGATATTATTCCAATAGATAAGAGAGGATATTCATATGGTA
>NZ_JBMYBT010000032.1:0-5265 GCF_053993635.1 Desulfothermus sp.
CTGATGCGTTTCAGTTTAGAAAACAGGTCTTGAGTCTTATTCGTTTTTTAATAGAAAATGGCGCCACTATTTTGTTTACTTCAGAGGCATCAACAGAGGCTCCAGATGAAGATCTCATGTTTTTGAGTGATGGAGTTATAAATCTTGAAGTAAAAGCTGATGCTAGGATAATTGAGATGTCGAAGTTCAGGGGATCTGAATTTATCCCTGGTCTTCATTCCTATAAAATAGGTCAAGGTGGGGTAAAGGTGTTTCCCAGGATCATTCCAGAGCTCTATACCCTTGATTTTGAGTATAAAGTGGTCTCATCTGGAATACCTGAAGTTGATGAGTTACTCAAAGGTGGCCTTGAGATGGGCACTATTACCATGATAAGTGGCCCAACAGGTGTGGGCAAGACAACTTTTAGTATGATATTTTTGAAAGAAGCCGCAGGCAGGGGAGAAAATTCTGTGGTTTATTCCTTTGAAGAGACCGAGGAAAAATTAATAAAGAGGTGTGAGTCAGTAAATATTCCTGTTAAATCTATGATTGATAGTGGCAGATTAAAAATAAGGCGTATTGAACCACTTACATTAGTGCCAGATGAGTTTGCCAATATGGTTAGAGAGGATGTGGAACAATTTGGGGCAAAGGTAGCAATGATAGATTCCACTTCTGGATATGAGATGGCAATGGGAGGAGAAAATCCAAGGGAGCATCTCCATGCAGTATGCAGATACATGGCAAACATGGGCCTACTTGTGCTTCTTCCAACAGAGATTAGAGATATAACTGGGACATTTAAGGTTTCAGATCAACATATAAGCTACCTGGCAGATAACATCATTTTTTTGAGATATATTGAGACTAAAGGAGAACTTAGACGGGCTATAGGGGTATTAAAGAAGCGACTTGGTGATTTTGAAAAGACCTTACGTGAATACTCCATAACACGCTACGGTATTAGAGTTGGTGAGCCTTTGAAGAATCTTCGGAATATCTTGTCTGGTACTCCTGAGTCTGTAGTAGAATAAATATGAAAAAAAAAGTATTACTCATATGTAAAAATAAGAAAAATTTAGAGCTTCTTATGGATTTTTTGAAAAAAAATGGTATATCTTCAAAAGGGTATCAGGACTTGAAAGAAATTATGCCCATAAACCGTGCTGAAATCTCCCTTTCTCTTATTGATTTAAGTGGTTATGATAGGTCTGTATTAAAGGTCCTCTCCATATTTTTTGAAAAAAAGGTCCCTTTTATTGTAATTTTTCCTCCTCAGGCAAAAAATAAGAATATTGTTCCTCCTCCTGGCTCCAAGGGAATATTGATAAAGCCATTGAATCCAAAGATGCTGCTTACTTTAGTTAAAAATTTTTTGGAAGAGGATAGATGATTTTATGAAGATATTAATTGGATTAAATAATAAGGCAAATAAAAATTTAATAGTGAAATGGATTGGTATGAGATATCAACTGGATATTATGGAACAAAAAGAGGATTTAAATAAAGAATTTGATCTACTAATAGTGGATGGACCAGTGCTCGAAGAATTAAAAGATAATATTAAATCGAGAAAAGATACAGAAACCCCAGTTTTTTTGCCAGTGCTGTTGATAACAAACAGGGACAATGTTAAGTTTATTACAAAGCAGCTCTGGGTAACAGTGGATGAGATAATACTCACTCCAATCGAAAAATTGGAGTTGTCTGCTCGAATCGAGATCTTGTTAAGGGCAAGGAGACTCAGCCTTTTAACACAAAAAATGGCAATAACAGATCCTTTAACAGGCCTTTATAACCGTCGCCATTTTTTTGTTATTGCTGAGAGAGAAATATGTAAAGTAAAGAGAAATGGAGGATCAATTATCTGCCTTATGATGGACATAGACCATTTTAAAAGGGTAAATGATACCTATGGACATACTGTGGGGGATATTGTTCTAAAAGAGGTTGCCCAGAGAATAAAGTCTTGTCTTAGGGATTTTGACATAGTTGCAAGATATGGAGGAGAAGAGTTTGTGGCCATCATTGTTGATTTAAATTCAAGTATTGCAAAAAAAATAGCAGAAAGGATAAGACAAAGGGTGTCAGAAAAACCCATTGAAGTGGAAAATAATATTAGCTTGCCAGTATCCATATCCATTGGAGTGAGTTCACAAAAAGCACCAAATATAGATCTTAATACTCTTATTAAAAATGCAGACAAAAATTTATATAGGGCAAAAGAATCTGGAAGAAACAGGATTGTTTATTAAAAATTAGGGAGATTTATTTGAATAAAATACTTTTACTATTTAAACATAAAGAAAATGAAATACATATTAGTAATTTTCTAAAAACTGATTTTGAGTTGTTATATGAACCTTACTCAACGGAACTATCAATTGATCTCATAGTAACAGACTCGCTTGCGCTTAAAAGTTACATGGACTGGATAGTTGCAAAAAAGAATTCTGAGATGCCTGTATTTTTACCGTGTTTGTTCATTTCCTCAAGAAAAGATATTAAGCTTGCATCTAAATTTTTGTGGAAAGTTATAGATGAAATATGTTTTGCTCCAATTGAAAAGCTTGAGCTAAGGGCAAGGATAGAAATATTACTTAGATCAAGAAAACTGAGTCTGGAATTAAACAAAAGAAATATAGATCTTCAATCTATATTATATATGTTAATACATGATTTAAAAGCACCTGCAAGGGCCATAGTAGGATTTTCCTCTCATATAATAAGAGATCCAAAGCAAGTTGCTAATTTCTCATCAGATACTTTAGATTTGTTAAACAGGATTGTAGCATCTGGTAAAAGAATTGAGGACTTAATTGAGACTGAATTTAATTACTTGAAATTGGTCAATACAGTACCACGGAGTCTGCCTGTAAATTTATATGACATGTTTGAAAAGGTTAAACAGGAGCTTGAAGAAGAGATAGAGAAGAGTGGTGCAAAAATAGACATAGATCTTGAGAAAAAACTTCTGGTATCAGATGAATATCTATTGAGGGTTATTTTTAATAATCTATTTTCAAATTCAATTAAATACAGGAACAAAACCAGGGAATTAATAATAAATGTTAAAGGTTCATCAGTAAAAAATAGAGTTTTTAGGTTTGAAATAAAAGACAATGGGATAGGTATACCTGAAGAGAAAATTGAGGAAATTTTCAAGCCATTTGTTAGACTCCATGGGGAAGAGATTCCAGGCTATGGAATTGGTCTCTCAATCGTAGAAAGGATTATCCTCAGCCTGAATGGTAGAATTCATGTATTTTCCAAGTTGAATGAAGGTACTAAGATAATAATAGAACTTCCTTATAAGGACGGATAAAATGAAAGTATTAATAATAGACGACGATTCCAATGATAGGCTCCTCATAAAAATGGAGCTTGAAAAGGGATTTAAAGACGTAGAAACTGTAGAAGCTGCTAATGAAAATGCTTTTTTTGAGGCCATAACTAAAGGTCCATACGACCTGGTTATATGTGACTATCTTTTGAGGTGGTCTGATGGCATTTCTATAACTAAAATTATAAAACAAAAATATCCAAAGACCCCTGTAATAATGGTAACTGATAGTGGTGATGAAGAAGTAGCAGTTCGCGGTATGAAGATTGGATTAGACGACTATGTCTTAAAAAAGAATTTAAATAGACTGTGTATTTCTGTTAATGAAGTTTTTGCCAAGGTGAGGATGTCTGAAAAGCTGGAAGAGAGCGAACAGAGATATAGAACAATAGCGGAAATGAGTCCTTTTGGGATATTTATGTTACAGGATAATACAATAGTTTATGTAAACAGACGTTTTATCCAGCTCTTTGGCATTACAAAAATAGAGGATGTGTTGGGTAGGTCATTTGAAGAAGTAGTCCCTGACCTTTATGAACACATTTTAATACAGTGTAATAAGACAGGGGATCAATTTTATGGAGAAGTTGAAGGAGAGGAAGTAAGTATAAAAAGAGCAGATAACATTAAATATTTGAAAATATTTATTAGGCCCATAAACTATGGCGAAAAAAAGGCATTTATGGGTCTGATTGAAGACATAACAAAACAAAAAGAATTGGAATCAAGATTGTTACGCTCCCAAAAATTAGAGGCAATAGGTACCTTTGTTGGGGGCATAGCTCATGATTTTAATAACTTATTATCTGTTATAATTGGATATTCTGACCTCTTAGTCAATATTACTAACGATAAAAAATTACTGGATAAAATAAAAAAAATTCAAGCTGCCTGTAACAAAGCCAGGGATCTGGTAAAAAATCTTTTGACATTTGCCAGGCCAGGTAAGCCTGAGGAAAGGATATCCATAGATATTGTTCCTTTGGTAGAAGAAATATGTAAATTGGCAAAGACCCTGATACCTGAATCTATAGAGTTTAGGTGCAAGATTTATAAAAAAGGGCCTTTATACGTTAGGACCTTTCCTTCTCATATTACCCAAATTCTTTTAAATTTAGTTAACAACGCTGTTCAGGCAATTGAGTCACAACGGGGCAAGATTGAAGTGGAATTGGATTTTCAAAAACAGGTTAAGAAGCCTTTTTTATTGGAATCAAATGATGAATATGCTGTATTAAAGGTCAAGGATAATGGTAAAGGAATAGATTCTACTGTTCTGAATAAGATTTTTGAGCCTTACTATACTACAAAACCCCAGGAATTAGGTACAGGACTCGGGCTATCTGTTGTGCATGGATTGGTCAAAGATATGAAAGGAGAAATCGAGGTCAAATCTACACCTGGGAGGGGGACTGAGTTTATAATTTTTTTCCCTGTGACTTTTAAGATGACAAAAAATGGTGAAAAATTTTCTGTCCCTAATATTGAAAAAAAGATGAAAGGTAATGTTTTGATAGTGGATGATGATAAGAGCGTTGCAGCTGTTGTCAAGGAAATTTTACAGGATACTGGATTTAAGGTTGTTGATTTTACACACCCTGAAGATGCATTGAATACCTTTTTAAAGGAACCAGATAAAATAGATTTATTGATAAGTGATTTCACAATGCCTAGAATGGATGGTTTAGAATTAATAAAAAAAATTAAAGCAATTAAGAACGATTTGCCTTGTATTTTGATGACTGGTTATCCTGTGTCTCTTTATGATGAATGTAGAATAAACAGGTGTGAGGTCTTAATGAAACCCTTTGGCAAACATGAGTTACTTAAGACAATAGAAAGTCTGTTCTAGGTTTCCCTTTTTAAGTTATACGGATTCTCTTCTAATAAAATTTAGATTAATTGACAATTACCAACAAGTGTTTTATCCCCCACATAAG
>NZ_JBMYBT010000033.1:0-8836 GCF_053993635.1 Desulfothermus sp.
TCATTTAAACACCCAACAAAATGAATAAGCTGATATATGTCCTTAAAATCCATATCTGAATTATATATATCAGCAATCAGTGCCCGCTGCATCTTCATTATCTTTTGCCTTTCTCTCCTGATTTTCCTGTAGTGTTCTTTACATCCTAGCCTATCTATATGTTCTCCATGAACAAGACCAATTGTCTTTTTCAAGGCTGGACCCACCAGGTCCACAACATATGTTACCTCTTCAACTAGATCTACCAATGGTTTTTGTTTTTCTTCTGGCATGCCAACTCTACGCATACCCAACCAATGCAGGGCCTCCTGAGCATAATCCAGTATATTATCCTGAGATCTGGTATAATTTAGAAACAAAGTCTTATCTACAGGCATAAAAAGACGTCTGGGTAGATGGTTCCTAATATTCCTCTTGATCTTGTCGGCGTGCTCTTCAATAGCATCTACTTCAGCAGTGAGTTCTTTGAATTCACGACAAACCCCTGATCCAGAAATATAACACTCAAGGGCCTCTCTTATCATTGAAACCCCTTCAACTATTTTTTCATAGTGTTCAACAAGGCCATTCATTGGAGATCTAGGAGTAACTAAACCAAAAAATGGCAACTTTTTTAACATGACAATATATCTCCTTATTTTTTTTTCGTTCAGTAATCAGAGCCTGTGTGTAAAGTTTATATTCCGAGAACTTATACTAATCACTCAAACCCATCACATACAGATAAAAGTATGTATTCCTTATATAAGGTGATATAAGGTGAGAAACCTTTATTTTATTAATTTTTAAATATTTTTCAACCCAAAATTTACCTATCCTTATCCAAGCAATGTCCATTTTAGCAATTGAAAAATGAAAATTGAAGTAAATGCTGCAATTGGTACAGTAAGTACCCAATAGATTATTATTTTAATTAAAACACCAAAATCAACTGCACTAAATCCCCTGGCCATTCCAACACCAACAACACCCCCTACAGCTGAATGTGTGGTAGAAACTGGAAGCCCCATATTTGAGGCTAAAAGTACGGTTGTTGCAGTACCAAAATCAACTGCAAATCCACGTGTATTAGTGAGAGAGGTTATCTTTTCTCCTACAGTTGCGATTACTTTTTTTCCAAATAACATGATACCTGTTGCTATTCCAAATCCACCTAAAGCCAGAAAAAATATAGGGATTTCAACCTTTGGCAATATTGCGTGATATTTGGCTAAAGAATACACAGCTACAACTGGTCCAATTGCATTGGCAACGTCATTTGCCCCTTGAGACATTGCCACATAACAAGATGTCCCTATCTGTATCTTTCTAAAAACCTCTTCCACACACTTATCACCTTGTTCTATATTTCTTATAAATTTAGAAACCCATATCCTGCTGGCAATATAAATTATTGCACCTAACAACAAGACCAGTCCCAGGCTTACACTAATAGGTAACCCCATTTTTTTTCCAAAGGGTGTTTTATAAAAAAAGGAGAGGATTATCAGGGCACAGGTCAAAACAATCCATATAGGAACCCAGAATATAGTATGTTTTACAAATTTCTCTCTCATTAAAATATTTCTTCTAATCAGAGTAAAAACAATAAATGATATGGTGGCAGCGAAAAAAGGAGAGATGATCCAGGACAGAACTACACCACCTAATACTTTCCAATTTACCACATTTGGCCCCCCTGCTACAATCCCAAAGCCAAGTATACTCCCTATTATAGAATGGGTGGATGAAACAGGAAGAGCGGTTAACGTAGCAATAAATACCCAGAGTGCTGCAGAAATAAGTGACGCAAACATGCCAATCATAAAGAGTTTAGGATTTGTTATAAACCCAGGATTTATTATTCCCTTACTAATGGTAGCTGTAACGTGGGAGCCAAAAAAAACCGCACCTACAAAATTTAAAATACCAGCTATAAATATAGCCTGTTTCACTGAGATAGCCCTGGCCCCTACTGCTGATGCCATTGCATTGGCCACGTCGTTTGCACCTAAATTAAAGGCCATTAAAAATCCAGCTAACACAGACAATCCAAGAAATACCTGAAATATGTCCATGAGTTTTTTCTCCTCTCTAATTCATGACCGATGGATTTACTTTTAGACGCTAATGAATTTTTTTTAAAGACTCGTCCACCACCTGGCGGACATCTTTTATACATCACCTGCCCTTCGGATTTAATTCCTTACAATTACATCTGCCTTTTGATTTTTCCCTTGTAATCTTTTCTAATATTTTTGAATATCCATTGTTTTCTATCACATCCTGCTCAATATCCTCATCTGTAAATCCAAAGCAATAACAAATCTGTTTGGCCATGAGATCCTCCTTAAAAAAAATATTTAAAGTCCCAATTTTTTTAAAAATTCCTCATCAACTTGATTAGACTTTGATCCCTCGCCTCCTCCATTTTCTTTTTTCTGATTTTCTATTAGGTTGTCTACATCTACTTCCTGTTCTCTCACTACATCAGGAATCTTTTCCATGACAAAATCAACCTTTTCAAAGGTAGTTTCAACATAAAACAACTTATTTTCACTGGTTCTAAATTCTACACGCATAAATTCAGGCTTATCTATTTCAGTTTCTAAAGAAATTCTCATTGCCTGGGTTAGGGCAACCATTTTTGGCTGATTCTGATTTACTCCTATACCTATCTCCTTTTTAAGTGCAATCTGGAATTGACCAATACACTGGTTCATGAGTTCACCAATGGTATCCGCTACTTCTGAAGAAGTATGGTGGTTTGTTAATTCCTCTTCTGGCATTCCCATGGAAATATTAAACTTTTTATAAATCTCTAAAGCCGCCTCACCAGAAAAATTCATTGCAACCAGTCCTGTAAAGCCACCTTCAAACAGCACAAAACAACCTATATCAGGTCTAAGGCATGTCTTATTTGTCTTAATAAATGTCTTAGAATAAGTAACATTTGACGCAGTTACTTTTGATAGGGTATCTTTTATAGATTCACATAAAATTTTGAGTACATCTTTGGAAGTCTTTACAACCACCTTCTTTTTTTTAATTGCCATACATTTCCCCCTTTTTTAGCTCTCTTCTTTCTTTGACCTTATCTTTTCTCTTTGTTCCTGAAAAACAAACCTCACAATAAGTTCCCTATCTCTATCCCTTATTTTTTCAAATGCAATAACTAGATATTCGCCATCCTCTTCCCTTTCAATCCTGATTACCCTTCCCATGGCAGAGACCAAAACTAAGGGTATATGGGATAGATAAATCACCACTTCAACTAAATCTCCAACACCTATTCCCTGAAAATCACAAACACACTTAACAGCCCCTTCACTCAATTCAACCCCAGTTGTCTTATAATCAAATTCCCTCTCCAGCATATCTATCCCAAGAAGACTCAAAATCAGATCCAGTTTTCCATCTAAATATTTAAAAAACAAACTCAAGCCTTCTGGGATCCCTAACTCTTTGTAATTAAAATCAGATTGTAGAGATAAATCAGTATTTACTCTAAAGGTTGGGTAAGCATCTTCTGTATCGATCTTTTTTAGCAGGACATTGACTCTAGTCCTAATTCTTAGATATTCTCGTCTATCATCCATAAATTTTCCAAAAATTTTTTAATGATTTTTTAGAAACTTTTTCGCCAATCTGGCCTCATTTGTGTGTGGAAAATTTTGGATCAAATCTTCGAGCAGAATCTTTCCCGCCTTTTTCTTTCCGAGTTTGTAAAACGCAATCCCTTCTTTTAATAAGGCTGGAGGATATTTATTAGATGTCTTGTATTTGTCCAACACTACTTGATAATTTAAAATAGCCCTTGGATATTGCCCAAGTCTAAAGTAACTTTCCCCTCTCCAAAAATACGCATTTGGTATTAGACTATGTTTGGGAAATTTTTCTATGAACAAAGAAAATAAATGTACAGCTGCATAATAGTTCTTGTCTTTAAAATTTTTCAGCCCTTGATAATAGAGCTTTTTTGGAGAAAGTTCATATTCATTTTCTCTTAATTTCTTTGATTGATCTTTTTGTTTCTTTAGAGTTTTTGCCTGTGACACCTTAGATTTTTTTAATTGTACACTCTTCTTTGTAACGCCTAAAAAGGCCTTTAACCTGTCCACCTCACGCTTGATATTTAAAAATTCCTTATCTAAACTATCTAACCTTTCTTTTAACTGAGTATAATTATTTTCATTTTCTTGAACTTTCTTTTGAAATAAATCCATATCTCCTTGAATACGGGCACATTTTAGTCTTAAAGACTCTATCTTAGAGACTATATCTGCCTGAGAGGATCTTACAGAAAAGCTACTTGTAGAAAGTTTATCTTGAAACTCTTTTTTTAATTTTTCAATTTCTAAGTTATAATAGTCTTTCTCTGCTTTTTGTTGTTTTCTTAACTCTACTATTTGCCATTTCAAAAGATCAAGGTCTTTCTGGGAAGCACAACTAGTTGTAATTAAAATCAATAATACAGTGAAAATACTTTTCATATTTACCCCAATATCAGGATATAGACGAGGTTATTACTTTTTTTCGTCCCCAAAAAATATAAAGAATTCCACCTATAACTGGTATAAATGTAGCTATTAAAACCCAGGTCATTTTATCCTGGGGTGTTCTAAAATCGTGCTTAAATATGTGCCAGATAGACCACAAATTGGGCAGAATTGGTATGAGCAAAATAACAATCCATATTAACATATTGAGTAAAACCTTCTGGCTAACTATCATAATTTTAACTCTCCCTTTTGTATCTAAGAGAAACAATCATAACTCCAACAAATGCCAAAGCAAGTGCCCCCCATTGGGTATATGAAAACACATAAAACATTGGTCTAAAATCTCCCCTGAAAAACTCTATAGTAAATCTAAATAATCCATACAGCACCAAAAAAAGCCCAAATAGCACGCCCTTTTGACTCACCTTTGTCTTTACAAAAGATAAAATAAAAAAAGTAACAAGTCCAGCCAGGGAATGGTATATCTGGGTAGGATGAAGGGGTATATTTATTGGTGCCAATGAATCAGGGTTTTTAAAGGTTATTGCCCAAGGAAGGGTGCAATAGCGACCATAACAACATCCAGCCATGAGGCATCCAAATCTACCTACAAATTGTCCAAGGGCTATTGCAGGTGCAAATAAATCAGCCCACTGCCACACATCCTGTGCCTTGGATTTTAAATATAACACGGCCGTAAATAATCCTAAGATGGCTCCACCTGAAAAAACCAAACCCCCTTTCCACACCATAAAGGCCTCCAGAGGGTGATTTAAAAAATATTTCAGGTTCATCAGGACATATAAAAACCTTGCTCCTAATATCCCTGCAATAACAATATAAAAACCTAAATCAGATACTATTTTTGCATCTAATTTCTGTTTTTTTGCCTCCCTGGATACATAACCCAGGGCAAGCAAAAAAGCAGATGCAATAAAAAAACCATAGGTATATATAGTAATTGGACCTATCTTAACTAATATAGGATGCATGTATGTTTCCTTTTTCTGCGGCTCCGCATATTTTTTCTTATGCTTTTCTCATTAAAATAGATAGTAAAATCATAAACCCACCAATTGAAATTGCCATATCAGCAACATTAAAGGCAGGCCAATGATATTTTCCAATATATAAATCAATGAAGTCAGTCACTTCTCCAGAAAGTATCCTATCAATTAAATTACCAATTGCACCTCCCAAAATAAGCCCAAGAGGGATAGAAATAAATAGACTTTTTTTCCCTTCTGTAAAAATCATATAAATTATAAAAAAAATAGCTATAATGGTTATAGCTGCTAATATATAGCACTCAGTGCCAGGTTTATTGAAAATACCAAAGGCAATGCCCTTATTTTTTATATGGACCAGGTTCACAAAATTAGGGATTATCACTTTTCGGGAATACAAAGGAATATTAGTAATTACCAAAAACTTTGTCACCTGGTCGAAAACTACAACGAAAAATGCAACAACTAGAGAATAAATAATTTCTTTTCTGAGCTTAGGGAAAATCATAGTTTTTTAAGTACCTCTAAGCACCTTTCACAAACTCCTTTATATTCTTCATCATCTGATACTGAAGTAGAATATACCCAACAACGGGGACATTTTACTCCCCTGGATCTTTCCACATCAATATAAAGTCCGTCAATTTCTTCACTTTTAAAAAGGTCTAAAGTCCCATCTCCAGCTTTTTTAACGTCCACTTTGGATACTATAAATATTTCTCGTAAGTACTTTTTAACTGGTGAGATTAAATCAAATAGGTCATCTCCAAGATACAGAGTTACATTACAATCAAGGGAATGGCCTACTATCCCCTGCTTTCTCTTTGGTTCTATTGCCTTGGTAACCTCTCCCTTTATTTTCTTCACCAAATCCCAGAGATTTTTCTCTTCTGGATCTATTTTAAAAGCCAATTCCTCAAATTTTAGTTCAAAGACTGTTTGTCCCTTTTTCCCAAATTTCTCTGGTAGATTTTGATAGATCTCTTCTGCAGTAAAGCTCAAAATCGGAGCCATATCCAGCATAAGGATTTTTAGGATATAATATAGGACTGTTTGGGCTGAAAGTCTCTCAATGGATTTTGGATAAGACACATACAATCTCTCTTTTATCACATCTAAATAAAAAGAGCTCAAATCAACTACACACATGTTATGAAGTGCATAATATACCTTGTGAAATTCATAATTATCATAAGCCTTCATAACGTTTTTATGTCGATCCAAGATAAGGGACAGATTATATCTATCAAAGGGAAGCAATTTATTAAATGGTACCAAATCCTTAGTAGGATCAAAATCTGAAAGATTACCCAGAATAAAGCGACATGTATTTCTTATCTTTCTGTAAGAATCCACGAGTTGAGATATGATCTTGTCTGATATGCGTATATCGTCTTTATAATCCTCATAGGATGTCCACATCCTTAAGATCTCTGCACCATATTTTTCAATTATCTCCTGGGGTCTTATCACATTACCAAGGGATTTTGACATCTTACGGCCCTCTCCATCCACAACATAGCCGTGGGTGAGGACAGCCTTGTATGGAGCAACTCCCCTTGTCCCAACAGATGCTAGCAAGGAGCTATGGAACCATCCCCTGTGTTGGTCAGATCCTTCTAAATAGAGATCTGCTGGGAACTTAAGCTCTTTTCTTTTCTCCAAAACAGCGGCAAAACTAGTTCCTGAATCAAACCATACATCTAAAATATCAGTCTCTTTTCTAAAATCCTTGCTTCCACATCTCTTACATTTAAGCCCTGGTGGGACTATTTCCTCCAGTGATGCTTCAAACCAATAGTCGGCCCCCCTTTCATGGGTCTCGAATTTTTTGACTATTTCTTCAACCCATTCTGGTTCAAAATAGGCCTCACCACATTTTTTACAAACAAGCGCTATAATTGGCACACCCCAGGATCTTTGTCTTGATATACACCAATCAGGCCTTGTTGCTACCATATTATATATTCTCTGCATCCCCCATTGAGGGATCCATTTAACATCTTTTTCTATAATATCTAAAGATCGTTTGCGCAGATCATTTTTCTCCATTGAAATAAACCACTGGAGTGTTGCCCTGAAAATTACAGGTTTTCTGCACCGCCAGCAATGGGGATATGAATGTTTAATGGAACCTTCATACAATAAATTCTTAACCTCTTGTAATTTCTCAATCACCTTTGGATTTGCCTCAAAAACACTAAGTCCCTTAAAAAATTCCACATCATCTAAAAATCTACCAGAATCGTCTATTGGAGATAAAATTTCTAAATTATATTTAAGTCCAGTCTCATAGTCTTCTCTTCCATGCCCAGGTGCTGTATGCACGCAACCAGTACCAGTATCCAAGGTTACATAATCAGCCAGGACTATTTTAGATTCTCTATTATAAAAGGGATGGGTAGCACAAAGCCCTTCTAACTCTGAGCCTTTTATCTTTTTAATCTTCTCTACATCTTCCCACTCAAATATCTCTGCACATACCCCAAGAAGCCTATCAGCCAGTATGTAAAACTCACCATTTACTTTTACCACTGCATAATCATATTCTGGATGAACTGCCACTGCCATATTAGAGGGCAGGGTCCAGGGTGTTGTAGTCCAGATTACAATGTAACAATGACCATTAATCTCAGGAACAAGTTTACACAATCCTTTGTCATTAAAAGGGAATCTCACATAGATTGAAGGAGATTCAATATCATAATATTCAACTTCTGCCTCGGCAAGTGCAGTCTCGCAAGATGGACACCAGTAAATGGGCTTTTTACTCCTTATAACTCCCCCATTTTTCATAAAGTTACAAAGTTCCATTGCAGTCTGGGCTTCATATACAGGGTCCATGGTAATGTAAGGCTTATCCCATCTACCAAAAACCCCCAGCCTCTTAAATTCTTCCCGTTGAATATTCAGATACTTCTTTGCATATTGCCTGCACCTTTCCCGTATCTCAATAACAGGCACTTCTTTTTTGGAAATCTTTAGCTCTTGCTCTACTTTTAATTCTATGGGAAGTCCATGACAGTCCCATCCAGGGACGAATTCTGCTTTTTCTCCTTTTAAATTATGATATTTTACAATTATATCTTTTAAAATCTTATTCATTGCAGTGCCAAGATGGATATTTCCATTGGCATAAGGAGGACCATCGTGGAGAATAAACGTGCTATTTTCATTACAACTTTTCACCATTTTTTCATATGCTCTAATTTTGTTCCAAAACTCCAACATCTTTGGCTCATTTTTAGGCAAATTGGCCTTCATGGGAAATTTTGTTTTAGGCAAATTTAGAGTATCTTTGTAATCTTTCATGTTTTATCTCCCCTCGACAATTATTTTTATTTATAT
>NZ_JBMYBT010000034.1:0-15818 GCF_053993635.1 Desulfothermus sp.
TGAAGGTAGGGGCAGGAGTTAAATAAAGGGGTAATGTTATGAAGTTACTACTTGCACCATGGGGAAACCCAACATTTTGGAAGGAGTTATATTACAAATTTGATAGAAAAGAAGTTAGGTCAAGGACATCTCTAAAAATTCTTCAAGAAACTATAAAGCCTGATAAAACTCTAATAGTGGGTTTAGATACTTTAGCAAAAATAGGTTCAAACTATGAAGAAGTCAAAAAAGATGCAGAGCGTAAAATAAAAGAACATGTAAATGAATTTGGATTGGAAAAGTGTGAAGTCCATATAGCACCTGGGATTGGAAGTTTTCCAAATGGTATTTTTATTGGGGAAGCCCTTGATTACTATTATTACACCCTTGCAAAGATTTCAATCCATCTACTCAAATGTTCAGATGATATTTTAGAAATTCATTTTGATTTAACTCATGGCATAAATTATTCAGTTATCCTTACTTACAGAGCAGTTAAAGAAATATTAGAATTATTTTCTATTTTTAAAAAAGTAAAATTTAAAGCATATAATGCAGATCCTTCATTACCTACTTCTACAGATAAACTTTTTATTAATGTCATTGAAGATATAGAGCCCTCTCCAAAACCATTTGATGAAAAAATCAATCAAGGTAGAACATTAGAGCCTAAAGATTTGGATCCTGAGGATAGAAGAAAATTGTTCAAAGAAGATTTAAGTTGCACAAAAGAAGTAAGTAAGTCAGAAATCTCTGCATTTCTTGGTGCTTTATACAATGGCTGTCCTTTGGCCATTTTTAGATTTTATCCAGATAAAGATAAACTGGATAAGATTATTCACCAGACTCTTCATACTTATGCAAAATATGTAAATTTAGAAAATAGAGATAAACTGACTGTAAAAAGAAATGTAAGATTTGGAAAAGATTTCAAAGTATATCTATTTGCCTATTTAACTGTAAGTCTTTTAGAGAAATCAAACTTGCTTGATACTAACAAAAAAGAAGTTAATATATCAGAACTTAAGAATCTAACATCAAATCTGTTTAAATTTGACGAACGATTTAAGACAAGAATTGAAAAAGATATTCACAGTCTAAAAAAAGATCTTGATGATAAGGATATTAGAGATTGGAAAATTTATAATGAGGTTTTGGAGCGTAGTGTTGGTGAGCCTGATAGTAGAAATTTCTTAGCTCATTCAGGATTTGAGCGAAATATAGTTGAGGTTAAAAAAAGTAGTCCCGATGTTGTATTCATAAGATACAGAGAAGAAAAAATAGGCACAATTAAAGATCTATGTCAGAAGGGGTTAAGATGACAATTGAATTTAGGACAAAAGAAAAAGAGAATTATACCATTGTTCATTTTGAGCTGAAAGAGAATATAACTCCAAAAATTTTACAACAACTTAAACCGCCAAAAGTTGATGAAACTAAAGGAATTGTGATATATTGCTGCTACAGGATTTGGAGTTTGGCATTATAACTGTTTGAGCCTGATTAATAGACGGAAAGCATTAGGTTAGTTTTATATAGGTAGAAGGATGAAGTAAAAGCATTATTCGCCTCTGTCACCTTTTTCTATTTTTTTTATTAAATTAATTCACTCTTTAACATAGGATAATGCTTTTTATTATATGTCCATAACTTTAAATTATGGATTTTTACTGTAGCAGCTATTAAATAATCTTCTAAGGAGATTTTATTATAAGCTTTTCTATATTTATTTGCAAATTTACCTGCTAAATATCCTATTTCTGATGTTATCTCTAAAATTGTAAAAAATGAAAACAACTTTTCTATATGTTTATATTCATTTTCTCTGGCTCCAGCATAAATTTCCGCTATCACTATCGGAGAGATAAAGAAATTTGATTCTTTTAAACTTCTTAATTTTGTTATTGTATCTTCTTTTTTCTTTAAAATATTAATAATTACATCTGTATCAAGAAATATTTTATTCATTAATTATTCTACTCTTATTCCTTAAATTATCAACATATTCACAAGATTCTATATCCTTAAAACTTTCAAGAGGAGACAATTTATCTAAAAAATCATAAAAAGAATCTTTTTTATGTTTTTTTATTTCTTTTTTAACCACTCTTCTTATAAATTCTGATACAGAAATATTTAAACTTTTTGCTATTCTTTTTAAGTCATTTAAAGTATCTTGTTCAAAATATATTTGAGTTCTTTGCATAACCTCCTCCTCATAATCATTTATAATTGTACATTACAACCTGATGTATGTCAAGAAACAAAATTAAATATAATCTGTTTTCTCTCTTTTTTAAGCAGAAATGCGTAAAAATGGAATATATTGAAAGCATAATTTCAGATCCCCCTTTAATGCATGGCTTTCAGGAAAACGCATGGACTGTTTTATTAATAACTCATGCTGCAATAAGAGATTTAAATATTGAGGTTAGTAAGGATACAGTTTTACGGGCATTAAAAGAGATGGGATATACTTACAAACGCCCAGCTAAAACAGTACCTAAGACAGCGCAGTCTAAAGAAGAGAAAGGGGCAGCTATTCGCAAGCTAGTGCCTACTTGCAAAAGTAATGATTATTTATTACATCCTGGGCAAGAGGAATGAAGATGCCCAGGAAAGCAAAAGTTATCACTTGTACGACAGAACAACTCAAGTTGACCGCCAAGTTGCTGCGCCCTTTAGGTGTGTGGTTGGCGGGAGTTTAGCTTTGACGATTAAATATATATAGGGTGTTAAAAATGAAAGAGAGCGTATTACAGGAAATTAAACAGTTTGACATCAGGGGGAAAAAGCTCCTTATTCCCAAAATGCACCCTTTTGGCGCACCTCTGCTCGCTGCCTGCCTTTCTGCATTTTCAGTTGATGCCATTGTGATGGATACATATTTAGGACTTTCCCATGGAAAAAAATATACATCATCAAAGGAATGTTTCCCCTGTCAGGTGACATTGGGAGATGTAATTTATTTCCTTAATAAAGAGAAAAATAGGCTCAAAAATAAATTTAATCCAAAAGAGTATGTTTATTTTATGCCTGAATCTGATGGTCCATGTCGTTTTGGAATGTACAACAAACTACACAGGATTATTTTAGATTCAATATCTGAATATAAAGGTATTTATATTTCTTATCTGTCAACAGAAAACTCCTATGATACTAAACAAATTTTGCCTCCTGAAGATGCATCAAAATTTAGAAAATTGGCTTATGTGACAACAATTATAGCTGATGCCCTGGACAGGATATGCTTTAGGGTAAGGCCATATGAAAAGGAAAAAGGCTCAACAGATAAGTTGATCCAAAAAGGACTCTGGGAGCTCATAAAATTAATAGAACAAAAGGGAAAATCCCTTCCTTTTCCAGAACTCTTTGATCTAATCTCTTTAATTGCCAAACAGGCGTCGCAATTAATTGATAGAAAGATCCCAAGAAAACCTCAGATAGGTATAGTAGGTGAGATATATTTAAGATCCCATCCAGAATCAAATCAAAATATCATAAAAAAGATTGAATCATATGGCGGTGAAGTAACAAATGCGACGTTAGGAGAATGGGTCAACTTTGTCACTTATGAGGAAATAAGAAAATTAAAAAGAAAAATAAAAATAGACATTAGAGAAAAGAAAATAAAATCTGCTTTATTTAACTACAAACAGTTATTTACTGCAGGCCTAAAAGAATCTTACCAGAAAATGAGACAAAAACAGGTATATAAGGCAGTGTTAAAACATTTAGATATACACGTGGATCACGAAATATCACACTTAGAAAAAAAATTGGATAATAAATCCATTTATTCTTTTGAAGTTGGTACAGAGGCATGTCTTAGCATATCAGGGGCATTGTCATATATAGAAGAAAATTTCCATGGCATTGTAAATGTCTATCCATTTAGTTGTATGCCATCTACAATTACTTCAGCTATCTTAAAACCCATTTTAAAGAAAAAACATATACCCTATATTGATACCCCTTTTGATGGCACTATTCAGCCAAATAGGGAAATGGCCCTTAAGACATTTATGTATCAAGCAAGTCTAAGAAAACAAAAATTTAATTAACTGAAATAGAGAATAATAATTAGAGGAGAAAGAAATATTGTATTCCACAGAATTTGATATAATAAGACATAATACAATAAGAGATAGAAGAAAAATTAGGAGCGACAAGGAGGGAAATTTTTCAAAAAATATATAAAAGAATAAAAAAATCATGGGCATTGTATAAAATTAAGCGGATTACTATAACAGATACTGGGGCACAAAGGGTTATTTTTTATTGAAGCGACCTATGGACAAATATTAGAGCTTGTTTGCGAGTGGAGCTAAAAAAAGTTGCACCAGTCGGCGGAGCCGACATTGCAACTTTTAGCAAAGCGAGCATTACAAGCTCTTATATGAAGTTCATCCTGGAGCGGAAATAAAAAATAACCCTTTGTGCCCTGCCCTAACCAAATCTATTTGTTGTGCCATGTGCCAGACAAATATATGCCCAAAAATAACAACCATGGAGGCAACATGAAACTCTTTGTAATGTTACTTGTCTTAATTTCAGGAATTTTTGCAACTACACAGGCAGGAGTCAATGCAATACTTAGCAGTTATTTAAAAAGCAACTTAACAGCTGCGCTTATATCTTTTATTATAGGATCAATTGGTCTATTTATCTTTATTTTTGCCTTTAAACTCTATCCAACTGAAGAAATCGCCTTTAGCAATATACCGTGGTGGGCCTATCTCGGTGGGCTTTTAGGGGCGTTTTTAGTAACTGTAACCATCTTTGCTGTGCCAAGACTTGGGGCAACAACTATGTTTGCCCTGTTTATAGCTGGTCAGATGCTAGCATCTATTATTTATGATCATTTTGGAGTCTTGGGCTACCCCAAACACCCTGTGAGCTTGATTAGAGTACTTGGAGTAGCCTTAATTTTCATTGGAGTTGCATTGGTAAAATATTTTTAGTTCTTTTTGTCAAAAATAACATTCCCTTCTTTATCCACAACCTTAACATTTACAGGGATGCCGCCATCCAGGCGGTGTGTAGCGCAGGATATTCACGGATCATATGCCCGAACCGCCATCTCCACCTTATTTAAAATCCCTTCATCTACATTTCCATTTTTGATAAGGGTCTTTGCAGCCTGTTTTACACTCAGATTAATAGGCCCAAGGTTGTGGGTAGTTCCAACTATCATATTAGCCGTGACAATCAATCCATTTTCATCTGTTGTATAGTCATGAATTAAAGTGCCCCTTGGGGCCTCAACACATCCAACTCCTCTACCTGCCTTTGGCGTTGCATCTGTCCTTATATTGGGATCAGTTATCTCTGGATCATTTAATAACTCAATTGCCCTTTCACACGAATAAACTTCCTCAATAAGCCTTGCCCAGTGATATAAAAGTGTGGCCTGAGCTGGTCTTCCAAACTTCTCTCTAAATTCCTCTAACTCTGCCTGCGCCTTAGGGGTCTTTATACTATCACACACATTTATTCTTGCCAGACAATTGGATCTATAGATCCCTCTTGGATTATCAAGGTCAAGAGAAAAGCCCTCATTCCAGAATTTGGCATAGGGCATCTTTCCATATGAATATGGTTCTACATGCTCGCCAATATAATTTGTGTATTCTTGAGGATCAAAATCTGTATATGAACCATCTGGCTTCATTATCCTGAGATTTCCATCATAAAGATTTAGTGCCCCATCTTCATCAACAGTCCCAATAAAACCTGTCTTTATAACCCCTACATTTTGAATTACATCGATGTATTTAGGGAATAAATCCTTTTTGGCAAAATCTATGGTAAACAAAGCAAAATCCAAGATCTCCTGCATCTGATTTAGAATTTCTTTTCTATCCTCTTCTGTCATTGGCTTTGCAAATCCACCTACAACTCCGGCAACGGGATGAATCGCCTTTCCTGCAAATTTCTCCAAGATCATCTTTAACTTGTATCTCATTGATACAATCTTCTGAGCAAGCTCTGGATTTGCCTTGGCTATTCCAATTACATTCCTCACAGAGTAGTCACTATCTGGACCAATCACAAAGTCAGCGGCTGCTAAAAAGAAAAAATGGAGGAGCTTATCTTCTGCATGGGAGATTATCTGCATAAGCTCCCTTAATTTTTGGCCAGCAGGGGGAGGAGTTACCCCAAAACACCTGTCAACTGCCTTGTTTGAAGCAAGGTGATGATGCCATGGGCAAATTCCACAAATCCTATTTACTATCCTGGGTAATTCCTCAGCTGGTTTTCCTTCAACAAACTTTTCAAATCCCCTAAGGGCCTTAAAATAAACCTTAGAATCTTCCACATTTCCATTGTCATCAAGATTAATCACTATGGACGCATGTCCTTCAATTCTGGTTATGGGTGCTATATTTAATATTCTTCCCATATACTTTGGCCTCCTACAAATTTAATTTTGGTCTAAGGTTTCCGTGACCTCCACAAAATCTATTCAATGAAGTATATTCTGGAATTGAGTCTATATCCACTCCATTGGAGGCCAGGGCTGATAAAATATCCAACATCTGATTTCCATCATGCTTAACTGGACCACTGCAGCCCCTGCATGGAACCCTTGCAGCTATACATCTTGGAACACCATTGTCTCCACCACACCCAGCTTTGGTCACTGGTCCCATACAAAGATATCCCTGTTCAATAAAACATCTCATCTCATTCAAGGGCTTGGTATAATCAATCTCTTTTGGCCTTGTAGTAAATCTGGATAGTTTTTTTACATCTCCTTTGCCAAATCTCTTAGTTGGACACATATCACACACACTTTTTTCTGGTAGTTCTATTTTATCTCCTTTTACAAGGGATATCAGAGCCTTAAAAATAAGATCTGGATGGGGTGGACAGCCAGGAAAATTTAGGTCCACTGGAATTATTTCATCTAAAGCATAACATCTATCCAAAAGAGGTGGCAGCCCTTCATCTGGATATTTGTCAGGCTTATCAGTTGTCTCTGTTGAGTAATATCTACTTAGAACTTCCTCTACTGTATATGAATTAATAAGACCTGGTATTCCTCCATGGGTTGCACATGTACCTAACGCAATTACAATCTTACATTTTTCCCTTATTTTTTTTGCAACTTCTACATGCTCTTCATTTCTCACAGACCCAGAAATTATTCCTAAATCTGCCTCTGGAATATCTATATTCTTATGATCACCATCACCCATTTGACCATGATATTTGTGATCCATTAAAACTGGTATATGTACAAATTCAGCGTGCTGTAACACATCTAAAAGTCTTATACCCATATCCACTATGGCTATTTCACATCCAGAGCATGCATTTAGCCAATCACTGACAACTTTAATGCTCATTACTTGCCCCCTATCAAATTTACATACTAACCTTGGTTGATTTACCTAAATTCCTTAACCTCTCTTTGGAACTCTTTTTCTTCTTTGCTGCCTGTGTATGGATCTTATATAGCATATCAGTTACATAGAGTGGACGGTCGGAATATTTTATCTCTTCTAAGGTAACCCCAATTGCACTTTCAAGGGCTGCCCTACCCTTTGGAGTTCTGGCAAGCACTGTTGTCCAGCCATCTTCTGATCCAAGTCCACCAAAGGAAAGATCTGAAAATTGTGCTGTATAATCTAAACAGAGTTTACATGCATATTTCTTCATAAAATCCAGTTCATTAAGAGGAATCGTGAGCTTTTCTCCACTCTTTAATGTTATATATAATTCTTCCTTTATATTTATTTTCTCCACATCATCCCATGAAAAATTGAATTTTTCACCTAATATCTTTCTATTTTGTTCATTAAACTCAAAATTTCCTGAACAAAACAGTCCCAGACAGAACCTTATTGATTCTGATGGAGTAATTCCCAATAGCTCCATTTTTCTGAATGCCAATATCTGACAGGGGCTGGCAACCAGAGCAACTCTGCTTAGACCTTTTTTTCGCAATGTCTGAAAGGCCTCCACTGTGGCCACCTCAGAGTACCTTTTGGAAAAATTGTGAATTCCATGGGAGGTCTCAAAAAAGAATCCAGCAGAATTGATTATTTCCTCTCTTGTTGTTGCCAGATGGGGAACCCTCTCAAATTTTCCCACTTTTTTGGTTACAATAGCTCCATTTATCTGACCAGTATCAAAAAGATATAAAAGAAGCGCTGTAACCGCCCCTCCATCTGTAGCATTATTTCTTATATTCTCATCTATAGCCCTAACAGACCTAGAACTTAATACTCTTCCAATCGGCTCACTCCACCCGACCTTTCTCTTAAGTTCTTCGTCCAATTCATGTATCTCTGGACAGATTGTGTAACACAATCCGCACTCAATACACTTATTTATATCTTTATATCTAGGAATGCCATCTTCTCCAATTTCCAGGGCACCATAGTTTAGTGCATCACAAAATGCCACACATGCTCCACAATGATGGCATTTCCCTACCTTTTGCACTTCTTGAATAAGATTAAAAAAAGTCTTCATAATGCCTCCTCATACCAGTTACCTCACAAATAAAAAATTTATACCCCCTACATTGCTGATTCAGGATGAAATACCCACACGTCCTTTAGATCATCACCAAGATATTCCCTTTCATTTGGACCAAGTATTCCCAGAGATAAACACAAAATGGTCCATAGATGGACTGTATGCCACTTGTGTTCATATTGTTCGCTCAAATCATGGATCTGGGCGTGACAATTGTGACATGGAGTTATGCAATAACTTGCACCTGTTGCCAATATCTGCTCAGCTTTGAGACTTCCATACTTTCTCCTAGCATCTGTATAGCCAGACTGTAAATAGCCACCGCCTCCACCACAACAATAATTGTTTGATCTATTTGGATACATATCAACAAAATTTTCTTCACCAACACAGGCCTTAATTACAAATCTCAAATCCTCAGCAACAGGATCTCCAAAAGATTTTCTTACAAGCTGGCAGGGATCCTGGACAGTAAATTTAATCTTGAGGTCTTTGTTCCAATCAGAAGATACTTTGAGCTTTCCTTCTTTAATCCACTGGGCATAGTATTGAATAATTGATTTGATTTCAAAATTGTGAGGAATATTGAATTTTTTCAGTCCTGACCGGACTGCAAACATCTCATGTCCTCACTCAGTATTGAGCCAGACCTTGCAACCAAGCTCTTCAACAGCCTCTGCCTTTGTTCTAACGATTTTTTCCCAGGACTCATCATCAGCCAAAAACATACAATAGTTTTCAGCTGCCCAGCCCTTTGTTCCATATGTCCAGTCAGCACCTGCAAGATGGAGTATCTTCCACAATGGCACCATCTCATCTGGTTCGGTTACCGGCTCCCTTGAATTCTGATTTAAGAAAAATTCAGCACCTTTTTTATTTATAGGGGCCTGCATTTGTGCAAATTCTGGCTGAGCTGCCCTATATTCATCTAAAACATCTTCCACAACAAACTGAAAATCCTCTTCAGATGCCCCCATTGCACTGCATGTATCATGTTTTAGTGCAACGTCACATGACTTTAAAATTCCTGTGGGCCTTTTATCCCTGGGCCACGCCTGTCTTGCATAATAAACCAACTGGGGGATATCTATCTTCATGGGACATACATATATACACCTCTGACACATTGAACACATCCAGACCCACGGTGTAGAGGTTATTATTTCGTCCATGCCAAGAGCAGCCAGTCTCAAAAATTTCCTTGGGTCCATATCCTCCAAACCAGAAGCAGGACACCCAGAAGCACAGGCCCCACATGTAAGACAGCTATTTAAATTCCCCCCCTCAGGGAGTAGTTCCATTACCTTATCTTTGAAAAAACTCTTTTTCTCCTTACCAAGAACAATTTTATTATCACCCATTTTTTGCCTCCACTCTATCACTACCCTTTATTTTTTAAGGGATTTGGACCAATTTCTTTTATTTTCTCCACAAATTGGGTAACCAGCTGGGCAAATCTAGGTGCTTCAGCTGCAGAAACCCACTCAATGGTAAATCTCTCTGGATTTAGTCCCATTTCTTTCAATGCTATTTTAATTGCCTTACCTCTATCCTTTGCTTTGTAATTACCATCCTGGTAATGACACTCTCCAAGATGTCACCCCATAACAATGACACCGTCAGCACCTAATTTCAGTGCCCTGACAACTGTTTCTGGTGGAACCATACCAGAACACATTACTCTAATAGGCCTCATATTTGGGGGATATTGAAGCCTTGATACCCCTGCTAAATCTGCACCTGCATAGGCACACCAATTACATAAAAATCCTACTATTACAGGCTCAAAATTCTCCATCATGACAAAACTCCTTAACAAGTTAGAAGGGTTTCAACCTGTGTCTCAATCTGTCCGAGAGTAAATCCATGCACTAGAATACCACCTTTGGGACATGTTGTCTCACAAAGACCACAACCTTTACATAATGCAAGATCTGAAGCAATCCTCTTTTTTACATTACCATCTATATCTGTGAATTCTGTAAGTTTCAATGCACCATATGGACAAACATCAACGCACATCCCACATCCATCACATTTGTCTGTCACAAATGACTTTATTGCATCTAATTCCATCTCTTCTTTTGACAACACTATAGATGCCCTTTGAGCTGCTGCCTTTGCCTGAGCTATGGATTCATCAATTGATTTTGGATAATTACATAGTCCAGCAATAAACACTCCATCTGTAGAAGAATCAACTGGTCTAAGTTTTGGATGGGCCTCATTTATAAACCCTTCTGGATTCCTACTGAGTTTAAACAACTCACATATCTCGCTGCTACCTTCTGTTGGAACAACACCAGTGGCAAGACATACATAGTCCGCATGAATTTCAAGTGGCATATTTAAAATTGGATCTTCTATGTTTATTAAGAGTTCAGAGGGAGTAGCTGTAAGTTCTGGCTTGCTCTGAAGTGAATACCTGATAAATATAACCCCCAGATCCCTTGCCTTTTTATAGAGTTTTTCCCTGACTCCATATGTCCTGATATCCCTGTATAACACATATACCTGAATGTCTGGATTTTTTTCCTTTAATTTAATTGCGTCCTGCATTGTATGGGTACAACATACCCTGCTACAGTAAGGCCTGTCTTTTTCCCTGGATCCCACACACTGAATAAACACAACAGAATTTATATTAGATGGATCTATCTTTCTAGAACTGAGTCTTTGCTCAAACTCTAAAGCAGTCACAACTCTTTCATCCTCTCCATACAGATATTCTTTGGGCTTAAATTCCTTTCCACCTACACATACTACTGCAGCTCCAAACTTGATCTGCCTCACTTCACCACCTACATCTATCTGAGCAGAAAAGTCTCCCATAGACCCTTCAACACTTTTTATTGTAGCATTCTTTATAACTTCTATTTTGGGATGATTTTCCACTCTATGAACTTGTGCCCTTAGCCATGGACTAATTTTTTCTCCTTGAAAAGTAATATCTAATTTCCAGGCATTTCCGCCAAGCTCTTTATCCTTTTCAACTAAATAACATTCATATCCAAGGTTTGCCAGAGTGAGCGCAGCGGTAATACCCGATACACCACCACCAACAATTAACGCCTTTTGTTCTACTTTGATCTTTTCTCTTTTTAAAGGATAATTAAGTGCCGCCTTGGCAACTGCCATCTTTATCTGGTCCTTTGCCTTTTCAGTAGCAGCCTTAGGATCAGAACCATGAACCCACGAATTTTGATTTCTTATATTTGCCATTTCAACAAGAAAATCATTTAAACCAGCTTCCTTTAAGGTCTCTTGAAATAAAACCTCATGTGTCCTCGGAGTACATGCTGCAACAACTATTCTATTTAAATTAAATTCTTTAATTTTTTCAATTATCAGATTTTGAGTATCAGTTGAACAGGAAAACATGGTGTTTTCCACATACTGGACATTTGGGAGTGTTTTTGAAAACTCCACAAGTTCTTTTACATCCACCACACTGGATATATTTATACCACACGAGCAGACAAACACCCCAATTCTGGGTTCTTCACCTGATATATCTCTTTCTTCTGGATATCTCTTTTCCTTTGTAAGTGTCCCTCTAGCAGTTGCAAGTAGCTTTGCTGCCTCGGCAGCTGCAGTGGATGCCTCAGTAACTGCTTGAGGTATATCCTTTGGCCCACCAAATGCGCCGGTTACATAAACGCCTTTTTTTGAGGTCTGAACCAGATTAAATGAACTGGTTTTTGCAAAATTGTACTCATCTAAGTCAAAATTCATAATAGAAGCAAGGTCATTTGCAGATTCAGGGGCCTCTAAACCAACACTTAAAACAACCATATCGTATTCGTCTTTTATGACTTTTCCGTCTTCATCCACATACCGCAATACAACGCCCCTGTTATCCTTTCCAGGCTCCAAGGTATGTGGCCTTGCCCTCACAAACTCAATACCTTTATTTTTTGCATCTTCAAAATATTTCTCAAATTCCTTTCCATGGGTACGCATATCCATGTAAAAAATGGACTGCTTTAATGATGAGCCTGGAGGAAGGTGTTCCTTTGTAACAAGGGCCTGTTTTATGGCATACATGCAGCATACAGAGGAGCAATATCCATTTGAGCACCTATTTGTATCCCTTGAACCAACACACTGTATCCAGGCAATTTTTTTGGGCTCTTTTTCATCAGATGGCCTAACTAAATGTCCCATATATGGACCACCAGCAGAAAGGAGCCTTTCATATTCCAAAGATGTGACCACATCTGGAATTTGATTGTATGCATAAGAATCAAGAGAAGAAGGATCAAAGGGCTTAAATCCAGGAGCACAAATAATTGCTCCTACATTTAAAGTAATGATCTCTTCTTTGTCTTCAAAATTTATTGCCCCAGTAGGACAAAATTTTTCACAGGCCCTACATTTTCCACGGGTGAGATAAATACAGCTGTTGGGATCAATGGCATATTTTAAAGGAACTGATTGGCCATATTTTATGTAAATTGCCTTTCTCTTTGAAAGTCCAAAATTAAACTCATCATCCACTTTTTTCGGACACTTTTCAGCACATAAACCACAGGCAATGCACTTGTTCATATCCACATAACGTGGATGTTTTTTGATCTTAACCTGAAAATTTCCAGGCTCACCTGATACTTCTATGACTTCAGACAAGGTATGGAGATCAACGTTTAAGTGCCGGCCGACCTCGACCAGTTTAGGTGAAATAATTCACATGGCACAGTCATTGGTGGGAAATGTCTTGTCCAGCTGTGCCATAACTCCGCCTATACCAGCAGAGCGCTCAACTAAATGGACAAAATAACCAGAATCTGCAAGATCTAAAACTGTCTGAATTCCAGCTATCCCACCGCCCAAAACAAGCACAGAACCCACTGTTTGCTGTTTATACATTTGCTGGCTACTTTCTTTTGTTCCTGGTTGCAAAACATCTTCTTGATCCTGAATCCCTGCTCCACTCAAGATCCTGTCTTCAATAAGTTCTTCCTGTACCCTATTATTCTCAATAAACTTTTCTATTATTTCATCGGATACATTGTTTTCCCTTGCAAAGGACCTGAGTTCTTCTTCTGCTATCACATACTTCCTGCCAACAATTGGCTTGGCCTTCAACGCACCCTTCCTTATCCAGTTGGTAATGGTGTTCCTATGGACACCAAATACCCTGGCTAAATCTATCACTTTAAATCTAACCATAAGCTACACCTCACATTCCTTTAATATGATTTCACACATTTTAGGTATGGCCTTCTTCACACTATCACTGAGACCAGACGATACTTCATCTGGCACAAACTCTGTCTGACAAACAAAGACTTTGACCTCAACTGAGGTATTTTGTTTAAGCTCTTTAAGGAGATTTGCGGTGGGGAATTGATGGAGAGAAAAATCAGATATCTTTTTAGGAGATATCTGATCTAAGTCTATCTCTAAGATCTCACCTGGCTTATAATCACCAGTATGCGCATCCACAATTATTATTTTTTTGGGCTTTTCTTGCATAAGTAAGATATCAAATAAAAAATCCCTCACAGATGTCCCTACATCCACAACCTTAACATCTGAAGATAACTTATCCTTAAAATGGAGATTAAAATAATCCACAAAGGCTGGTCCAAAACCATCATCCCCAAACAACAGATTCCCACACCCAAATACAAGAACCTTGTTTCTCATAGCTAATCCCTGTTCAAAAAAATTAAACTTGCATATAAGCATATGCCTATTATTCAATTTTTGTCAAGAAAATTATATTACAAATTTAAAATTTTGCATAAATAAAACAAAAAAAATATCTGAACAATTTCTTGCTAATTATTTAAAAAACTTTTTTTAAAAAATTCTTGAAAAAAACAAAGTTTAAGGTTAGTACTCATTTTAATTTCTTCGAAAAATAGTTAATTATTAACTGTAAAACCCTAAACAAAAGGAGGAAGGAGATGTGGGATACAAGTTAAAAAACAAATAGCTAACCAACAAAAATTTTTAGGAATAGGGGCCTAAATTAATCAATGAATTTATAGGACGGAGGATGTTATTATGAAAAAAATAAAGAACGTCTTGTTTATCATCTTGATACTTCTAATGGCATCGCCAGTTATCTGTTTCGCCAAAATGGGAACTGGAAAGGTAAGTGCTGCAAGCAAGGATATTGATATTCAGATATTTGGCAGTTTGAAGACCTATCCAATGTATAGCACAAATGTGGACTTTAATGACAAAGATACTGCATATGACATGACGCTAGATGAAAACGGATTTATGGGTGATGATGATATTGGAGTTAGGAGTGAATTTAGACTTGGATTTAAAGGGGGCGGAGAACACTGGAGTTTTTTGGCAATCCTAGAATCTGATTTAACATATGACAAACAAAATACAGATAGAGGTGAAAGAACAAATGGAGCCGAAGCTATAGAAAGAGAGAATGGAATGTCTGGTAATAGCTTTGGAGTTGAAAAACTTGAGTTCACATATGACTTTTCATCTTATGGAGTTCCAACCACATTAGAAACTGGGTGGCAGACTAAATTTCTGGACCTAAAAACTGGTGGTGTTCTCTATGGTGATGACCATCCCTATGTTGGATTAAGAGGAAAAATAAACGGGATCTCCTATGAAATATTAGACCTATTTGTATTCGACGATATAGGAAATGTTGGAGTAACTGACGGTGATGCATTGGACTGGAATGTATATACTCTAAAACTAACTGTTCCTGTTATGGGACTGAACTTTTCTCCATTTTATGCCTATAGTGATAACGATGCGATGGGAGCAACTGTAAATTACTTTGGTGCAGAGGTCTATGGGAAAATAGGCATGATTGTACCAAGGGCAGAATTTGTATATGCAGTTGGAAACAAGGAACAGCTTGGGGCAGATAAAGACGTAGACATATCAGCTTATGCTGGATTTGCATCTTTAGAATTCGACATATCCGACGCTATTAAACCCTATATAGGCGGTTATTATATGTCAGGTGATGACGATGCAAATGACGATGAAATCAATGCATACAATCCAATCACCAATATATCCAGATATGCTCCCACTTTTGGAATGGAAAATGCCTTTATTTACAAATACATACCAATCCTTGGTTCCCATCTATATGCCAATGACTTTGCCATATTAGGAGGTAAAGGAACTGGTTACGGCGGAATAGGCAAGTCTGGTAGTGCATACAACCCAGGTATGTATTCCTTGGGTATTGGCTGTAAAGGTGCAATTGAGAAATTTTCTTATAAAACACAATTCCAGTATTTCTGGTTTGCTGAAACAGGTGCGCTGGAAGATATAAATGGAAAGGATATTGATGATGCTGTTGGCTGGGAATATGACCTGCAGCTCACATATCACTTTAATAA
>NZ_JBMYBT010000035.1:0-6003 GCF_053993635.1 Desulfothermus sp.
TAGACTGCTGCCAGTTCCAGGTATTGACCGTTATATCTCTTCTTCTCTTTTAAGAGAGATGAAAAAACGGAAGATTTCAGTAAGTTTAAATTCCCTAGTTAAAACAATAACCATGCAGGATAATGGAAGGTTAAACATAGCATATGTAGATAAAAATAAAGATGAGACAAAAATAGTTGAGTGTGATAAGGTGGCTGTTTGTATTGGAAGGGCACCTTTGAATTTTGATATGGATTTAAGTCTTGAATTAACAGATAGTGGTTGGATTAAAGTGGATGAGTTATTTAGGACTTCCAATGAAAATATTTACGCAATAGGAGATTGCCTTGGTCCAACAAGACCAATGCTTGCCCATGTTGCCATGCACGAGGCCATATGTTGTGTATCAAACATATTCGGCAAAAGAGAGAAAATGGATTATACCAACGTGCCTTCAGTGGTATATACAAACCCAGAAATAGGATGTGTGGGTCTAACTGAAGAGATGGCAAAACAACGGGAAATTGATTTTGATGTTGCTCAAGTTATGTTTAGGGCAATTGGTAGGTCCCATACCTCTGGAGAAATTAGTGGAGATGCAAAGATATTGTTTGACAAAAAATCAAAAAAAATTTTAGGGATACATGTAATTGGGCCACATGCTTCAGAATTAATAGGAGTGGGATGTGTGTTGCTTAAGAAGGGGGCATCAGTGGAGGATGTAGAAAAAACTATTTTTGCCCATCCCACTTTGTCAGAAATATTCCATGAACTCTCTTTAAAATCTCTTTCAATGCCAATTCATGGCTAGATGAACAAAAAAGGGCAAAGCATGGGTGTTAACAAAAAAAAGACAAGGGATTTTTTTAGGACACAAGATGGAGTAGAGCTATTTTTTGAATACATTGATAATAGAAAACAAGACACAATAGTCTTTATAAATGGTCTTTTTCAATGTGTTTTTAACTGGTATCCATTAATTGACCTTTTAGATGATAGATACAATATACTACTTTATGACCTCCGTGCACAGGGAAAGAGCAAAATTCAAGATCAGGAAATAACCTTTGATAGACATGTGCTGGATCTTGTTGAACTCACTGATCATCTTGGATTGAAAAACATAAATATAGTTGGGATGAGCCTTGGTTCAATAATTGGCTCGATGTTTGCTATTAATTATAAAGAAAGGGTAAACAAGCTGGCCCTGCTTAGTGTAACTGGTGGGGCCAGGCTACAGATGATTTTAGATGATTGGAAATACACCCTTGAATTACTTGGTGATTTTGCCCTTTTTAAATTTATAATCCCCTGGCTATTTTCTAATAGTTTTATTGAAAAAAATCAGGACAAATTAGATGGTATAATAAATGCGCTTATTGAAAGAAATAAGTTGGAGAACCTGCTTAGACTTATAAATTCTATGTTGCCATGTCCAGATATGGAAGAACTCATGAATAATTTAGAAAAAACTTGTATTATTATTGTAGGTGAAGAAGATGCACTTTCTAGTAAAAATTGGATTAAAAGATTACAATCATCTATTGATAATCAAAATGAAATTATTTTTATATCAGATGCTGGCCATTCAGTAATAGAAGAAGCATCCCATAAGGTGGCAGAGATTATAACTTCGTTTATTTAAAACTTTTTGCGAGAAAAGATATGGATCCCAAGCAATTAAAAAAAATCCCCATTTTTGAGAACATGCCTGATGAGTTGTTAAAAGAGATTTCTTCTAAGGTCTCAAATAAGTTTCTAAAAAAGGATGAAGTACTTTTTTTCAAGGGAGATATTGGAGATTCCCTATATATCATAAAAAAAGGGAAAATAAAGATATCCATCCCAACTGAAGAAGGAGAGGAACTCATAATCTCCATATTTAGTGATGGAGATTTTTTTGGAGAGCTTTCCCTTTTGGACAAGGCACCACGTTCTGCAGATGCTGTTGCAATCACAGATACAGAACTTCTTGTACTCCGTAGAGACGTATTCTATACTTATCTATTTGAAAGGAAACAGGCAATTGAAGCGATCATGTCCGGTTTATGCAAACGTCTTAGAAAAACTGATGATTTCCTTACAGATCTTTGTTACACCAATTTCCCCAAAAGGCTTGCAAAGACGTTGATTGAACTTTCTGAGAGATTTGGCAAAAAGGTGGAAGAAAAAATAATTCTTGATTTAGAAATCACCCAAAGAGACTTAGGAGCTATGCTTGGTGTGACTAGAGAGACAGTAAATAGAGAACTTATGAAATTAAAACTCCAGGGAATTTTGACAAAAGATAAAAAAAAGATCATCATAAATGATTTTAAAAAATTACTCGCTATGATCTGATTTTTTAATCTTAGTTAAGAAATATAACTTCTATCCAGGTATCAATATCCATACATTTATTTCTCCCAAAAAATAAGACCTTACATAGGTTGGGGAAGATTTATGAGCAAAAAAGATTTTGAAAAATTATATAAGCAAGAAAAAAGGATAAATGATTTAATTTGCTCTGTAAATCAGGCAGAAGATATAAATGAGATATTCTTGAGTCTAAAAGATGATCTGTGTGATCTTTTTTGCTGTGAAAGGATAACTATATATGCTGTGGATAAAAAGAGAAATCAATTGTTTTCACGGGTGAAGACTGGAACAGAACCAGTTGAGATAAGAGTTGATATAAATGATAAGAGTATTGCAGGGTTTGTGGCAAAACACAGATGTGTTGTAAATGTAAAAGATGTATATGATTCAGAGGAACTTACAAAAAATTATCCAGGACTAACCTTTGATTCAAGCTGGGATAAAAAATCAGGATTTCGTACCAAATCTATTTTGGCATCTCCTTTGATCCTAAAAGGGAAATATCTGGTTGGGGTACTTCAACTAATAAATAAAAGAGAACAAGAGTTTTTTAATGAAATTGATGAAAAATTGATTCAAAAATTAACCCCCTCCCTTGCAGGTGCATTCTACCACCTACTTAGGTATCAGAGAAAATTCGGAAAATTTGACTATTTAATTGAGACACACAAGATAACGTATTTAGAATTGGATATGGCAACTCTCAAGGCCCGTCATGCAAAAAATCCCATAGAACAGGACATTGCATGGGTGCTGATTCATGAATTTAATGTATCAAAGGAAGATATAGGACGGGCATTGGCTAATTATTACAACACTGAATTTATATCCTACAGTGACAATGTTATATTACTAGGTGATTTATTAAAAAGACTAAATATTGAATATTTAAAATCCAGATTCTGGATGCCATATAAATATCAAGATGGGGAACTTATCGTTTTAATTGATGATCCATCAGATGAGGAGAAAAAAAGAGAGGTATATTTTTCAGGAATAGGAGATAACATTAAATTTTGTGTGAGCTTAAAAGAGGATATAGTTAAATTTCTGACAAGGTTTGAGGAACAGGAAATCTTTGGAGACGAGTCTATTGGAGATGTGTTAAGTGAGCTTAAAGAAGATGAAGCTTTAGGGGATTCAGAAAGTGATGAAGATTTTATATCCGAAGATGCACCAGCAGTAATAAAACTTGTTACCAAGATTATAAAAGATGCATATGAGAAGAAGGTATCAGACATCCATATAGAGCCAGGGCTTGGGAAAGAACCTGCACAGGTTAGATTTAGAAAGGATGGAGTGTGCTTTAATTATTTGGAAATTCCAGCCAGCCACATACGGGCATTTATTAATAGGATAAAAATAATGAGTAATTTAGATATTGCAGAAAAAAGAGTGCCCCAGTCTGGCAAAATAAGACTTAAATATCAAAACAAGGTGGTAGAATTAAGGGTAGAAATAACTCCTACAGTGGGAGGTGTAGAAGATGTTGTTATGCGTATTTTAGCTGCTGGAAAGCCTATTCCTCTAGAAAAAATGAATTTTACAGAAAGAAATCTAAAAGAACTTATTAATATAATTGAAAAGCCATATGGGATCTTTCTAGTTGTAGGTCCTACTGGTTCTGGAAAGACAACAACTCTCCACTCAATTTTAGGCAGATTAAATACCCCAGAAAAAAAGATATGGACAGCAGAAGATCCAGTTGAAATAACCCAGAAAGGGCTAAGACAGGTGCAGGTGAATCCCAAGATAGGATATACATTTGCAAATGCAATGCGCTCCTTTTTAAGGGCAGATCCAGACATTATCATGGTTGGTGAGATGCGCGATCAAGAAACTGCACACACAGCCCTGGAGGCTTCCTTAACAGGCCATCTTGTGCTATCCACCCTGCATACCAACTCAGCACCTGAGACAATAACCCGTTTAATAGATATGGGGATGAATCCATTTAATTTCGCTGACGCACTTTTAGGAATTTTAGCACAAAGGCTTGTTCGCACCTTGTGCAACAAATGTAAAGAACCCTATCACCCTACAAGAGAAGAATTTGATATACTCAAAAAAGAATATGGAGAGGAGATATTTTCAGAACTTGGCATAAGTTATGCTGATAATCTCAGATTGTATAGACCAGTTGGTTGTGATGAGTGTAATAAAACTGGATACTCGGGAAGGACAGCCCTACATGAGCTTTTGGTTGCAACACCAAAAATTAAGAGACTTATTGTTTCAGGCGCGCCAGTTGAAGAAATATTTAAAGCAGGAATCTCTGAGGGGATGAGGACATTAAAACAAGATGGTATAATTAAAGTGTTTCAGGGACAAACTGATTTTTCAAGTGTCTTGAAGGTTTGTATTGTGTGATTGTAAAAACTCATGGAGCATTACAAATGAAAATAGCAATAGCCCAGATAAACCCAATAGTTGGAGATTTTGAGTACAATACAAATAAAATAATAGATTTTATTAACAGATCAAAGAATCTTGGTGCTGATTTAGTCGTGTTTCCAGAGCTATCTCTTCTAGGTTATCCACCTTTAGATTTCTTAAGTAGATGGGATTTTGTTGAAACATCTCTGAATTATTTAGATAAGATAGCATCAGAGGCAAGAGATATTTTTGTATTACTTGGACTTGTCACCTTAAATAAAAATAAGGGTAAACCCTTTTACAATTCAGCCATCTTAATGAAAGATGGAAAGATATTATCTTCATATAACAAAAATCTTTTGCCCACATATGATGTATTTAATGAGGCAAGGTATTTTGAGCCAGGACAAGGAGTTGGAATATTTAACATAAAGGACATGAAAATAGGTGTTACCATCTGTGAAGACATTTGGACAATAGATGAGTTAAATTTATATAGCTATTCAAAGGATCCTGTATCAGAACTTGCAGATAAGGGAGTAGATTTAATAATTAATATTGCTGCTTCTCCATATTTTGCAGGGAAAATAAATCAAATAAAGAAAATTATATCCACACACACACTTAAAACTAAAATCCCAATGGTTTATATAAACCAGGTAGGAGCCAATGATGAGCTCATTTTTCAGGGGCACTCAATGGTATTTAATGGTGCTGGTGAGATGATTTTAAGGGCAAAGGATTTTGAAGAAGATTTACTTATTTGGGACACAAAAGATCTGGATAAAAAACATAAAGAAATAGAAATGGATTTAGAAGATGAGTTAATATCAGCACTGTGCCTTGGTATCTCAGACTATCTTAAAAAACTTAAATTTAAAAAAGTGGTTATTGGACTTAGTGGCGGGATAGATTCTTCTGTTGTGGCAACCTTAGCCACCATGGCCCTTGGGAAACAAAATATAATTGGTGTTGCCATGCCAGGTCCGTATAACTCACCTGAAAGTTTAGAGGATGCAAAAGAACTTGCAAAAAGTCTGGGAATTGAATTTCATGTTGTACCTATAACAGGCCTTTTTATTGAGTCAAAACAAACATTAAAAGATATTTTTTCAGGCAAAAAAGAAGATGTAACTGAAGAAAATATTCAGTCCAGACTTCGTGGATTAATTCTCATGGCAATTAGCAACAAATTTGGTTGTTTGCTTTTAAATACAGGAAATAAATCAGAACTTGCAGTTGGATATTGCACCCTTTATGGGGATACCAATGGAGCGCTTTCAGTTTTAG
>NZ_JBMYBT010000036.1:0-2080 GCF_053993635.1 Desulfothermus sp.
TTATTCTCCAGAGTTAAATCCTGCTGAACGAGTATTTGAGGAAGTGCGACGCCGAGTAGAAGGAAAAATTTATCCCGACCTAGAAGCTAAAAAACGTGCTGTGGAAAAAGTACTTAAAAAGCTTGCAACATATCCTGATAAAGTGCAAAAATTAACATGTTGGAACTGGATTCTTCAGTCGTTTCAGTCTCTTTCAAATATGACTTTGGTATAAGCAATTGGTAGTAATTCACTATATTTGCAGATATGAAAAAAGTGTATTTAAAAAAAGGAAGAAAAAAAAGTGTAATATTAAGACACCCTTGGATATTTTCTGGAGCAATAGAGAAGATAGACGGGAGTATTACCGCGGGAGAAATAGTAGAAATTTACGATCATAGAGGAAATTTTTTGGCAAAAGGCTATATAAATCCTAAAAGCCGGATAACAATAAGGATCTTAAGCTGGAATAAGGAAGAAGATGTAACAGACATAAGGTTTATTTCAGAAAGGTTAAAATCTGCTATAGATATGAGACTTAATTATTTTGATCAATCTGTTACAAATGCATTTAGATTAGTAAATTCTGAAGCAGACTTTTTGCCAGGACTTATAATAGATAAATACAAGGATACAATTGTATTGCAAATCCTTACTCTTGGCATGGAGCAGTTTAGAGATAAGATAATAAAATTTCTCTTAGAATATCTATCTCCTAAGTGTATATACGAAAGAAGTGATACTATTGTAAGAAAAAAAGAGGGACTTTCTTTAAAAAAAGGGTTTATATATGGGGAATTGCAAAACCCAGTTGGAATCGTGGAAAATGGACTTGAATTTTTAGTAGATGTACAAGATGGCCAAAAAACAGGTTTTTATTTAGACCAGAGAGATAACAGAAAAGAACTTCTTCTGTTTTGTAGAGACAAAAAGGTGCTAAACTGTTTTTCATACACTGGTGCATTTTCGGTTTATGCTATAAAAGGAGGGACTAAGCTTACAGTAAACATAGAATTTTCCCATTCTGCTATAGAACTTGCTAAAAGAAATATGGAAATCAATCACATTAAAAAAGAGACTCAAGAATTTATCGAAGGAAATGCATTTGAGCTTTTGAGAGAGATGAAAAGGAAAGGGGAAGAATTTGACTTGATAATTTTAGATCCTCCCAAGTTTGCTCATACTCAAGGAAAATTGGAAAATGCATTAAGAGGATATAAGGATATAAATCTACAAGCAATGCAATTGCTCAATCCGGGCGGGATTCTTTTTACATTTAGCTGCTCAGGAGCAATAAGCTTGGAATTATTTTCCAAGACAATTACGTGGGCAGCAATGGATGCAAATAAAAATATACAAGTAATAAAAAGACTTACCCAGCCCATAGATCATCCTCATCTTACAAGCTTCTTAGAATCAGAATATTTAAAAGGATTGATATGTAAAGTTGTATGAGTTATGCTTCCAAATGTTAAATTTTGTGGACTACTGCTTTGTCAAAGTTGAAAATTTAAGAGTGTTCATCTAAAGATAGATGAAAATTTTTGCTGATATTGCGCAAAGATTAATGATCAGTAAGAGCATGCCATAATTTCATAGATGGATAAACCGTTTCCACTTTTTTAGAAACAACCTTTGTGCGACGAGTCATCTGTCCGAGATGATGGCGTGTATTACTGTTGTCACGCTCTATTGTCAGTGTTTCAGATTTACCAATGACATGACGTTGTTGATCCACAATGTTTACACTTAATCATCATTCCCTCTCACATTCGGAATTTTTACAAAGAAATATACCATATATCTATCTAAATGTAAACACTCCCTGTTTCTAATTTGTGCTAACTGCGTAAGTCCTGAGCTTTAATGTAATAATTTTTTGGGAAAAGCACTCATTGGTTGGGATTATACTCTGGAACAAGCTCTTTTAGAATTGTCTTTATCTTTTTTGTATTATGCATTTCAGCTGCTTTAACAAGCTCTTTTAGCTTGGAGTCAAGCCATCTTCTAAAAGCTTGTTTGCTTCCATGTCCATACCAGTTGTTATTTGTATGTAGCACATATATTTTTTTGTGCTCTGTTCTTACAATTCCTTCACCTT
>NZ_JBMYBT010000037.1:0-6619 GCF_053993635.1 Desulfothermus sp.
ATTAGATGTTCCTTTGTAATTACCTGTCCATCGCATACAACAAAAGCATATTCAATTACACTCCTAAGTTCTCTCACATTTCCAGGCCAGTGATACTCAAAAAATATATCCATTACCTCTCTTGAGACTCCATTTATTTGTTTTCCTGTCTTAAGGCTATTTTTTGTGAGGAAGTGTTCAACAAGTAAGGGGATATCTTCTTTTCTTTCCCTTAAAGGAGGGAGGAAGATAGGTATTACATTTATCCTGAAAAAGAGATCTTCCCTGAATTCTTTTTTCTCAACCATTTCTCTTAGATCCCTATTTGTTGCACAAATTATTCTCACATCAATTGAAATAGGGGTACTATCACCAACCCTTTCAATAACCTTTTCTTCAATGACCCGAAGAAGCTTAACTTGCATGGAAATAGGCAAGTCGCCAATTTCATCTAAAAATATATCTCCCCCACTAGCTAACTCAAATCTGCCCTTTCTTGTCTTAACGGCTCCAGTAAATGCACCTTTTACATGGCCAAATAATTCAGATTCAAAGAGAGTTTCTGCTATTGCAGCACAATTTACCTTTATAAAAGGTCCTTTGCACCTGTCACTTAAATTGTGGATGGCCTCTGCAACCAGTTCTTTTCCTGTGCCTGATTCACCATATATCATGACTGGAGCATCAGATTTAGCAGCATTTTTTATTAACTGAAAAATTTGTTGCATCTTTGGAGATGACCCAATAATTCCAAAAAAATTATTTTCATTTCTTAAAACTTTTTTTAAATTTCTAATCTGCCTCTCTTTTTCTAAAACCTCTGTTAAGTCTGTTAATGTCTCAACAGCGCCAAGCACTTTATTTTCTTCATCATATAAAATAGTTGCATTTTTGAGCACTGGGATCCTTTTTCCATCTTTTCTACGCAATATGCATTTTCGTTTTTTCGTGCCTTTTTGTCTGAACAATTCACACCAGTGACCATTTAAATTATTCCTCATTCCCATACAAATATCACAATCTAAAACCTTACAACTTTTTCCAACAAGCTCTTCTCTTGTGTACTGGACCAACTCCTCAAAAGCCTTATTCACTGAAATTATAATCCCTTGAGGGCTCACGATCATAAGCCCTTCCTGCATGGTTTCAATTACAGCTTCCCAAAAATCTTTGATTTGATTTTTCATATCGACTAATCCCATCAGTGGACAATCTATACTTATGCTAGGTTGTTAAACTTTTTCATTTATTTACGGTACGATGTTCATCCATTGTTAAATTAATATCTTTAGCTTTTTTTCAATAAAATAGAAGAAAAATCTTATTCTTATAACCTCTTTTTTAATTTTACTCTCATTTTTGTTTATAGTGTTAATATATGTTAAGCAAAAAAATGTTATCTCTATTTAACAAATCTTTTTATTGATGTAAATAAAATTTGTAACACACTGTTATTTTTAATAAAAATTTTTATTGGTACTTTTGGCATGTGACTTGCCTAAATACAGGCAATATCAGAGAGGAATAGGGTATGAAGGTGAATTTAGATATTCAAGACTGTTTTATTACCCCTGTGAACCTTTTGAGAATTACTGGTAAGGTGTTTGAATTGAGTGAGGGGGATGAGCTTAAAATAACAACAAATGATCCTCTTACTGTCCATTACTTAAGGAAAATATTGGAATTATCAAATATAGAGATTGAATCAAAAATTGAGGAAAAGGATTGTAATTTTCACATAACAATAACAAAAAGATAGGAGGTAATGTTATGGCAGATTTAAACAACGTAACTGCACAGACAACAGTTGATGCAAGGGGTAGTGCCTGCCCTGGGCCACTTTTAGAGGCAAAAAAAGGAATTGGGAAGGTTAAGGTTGGAGAGATATTAGAAGTATACTCCAGTGACCCAGGAACAAGGTCCGACCTTAAGGCATGGGCTGATAAAGTTGGACACGAATATATGGGTTTTGTTGAGGCAGATGGTTATGACAAACACTATATAAAAAGAAAAAAATAGGACTTAAAGTCATGTCCAATTATAAAGGAAAAATCTTAATTTTAGCAACAGAGGCCTGTGCCTACCCTGGTGCAAACGCAGTGGGCCAGGCCCACTCATCTTACCCAGCAAATACATACATTTTAAAAGTCAGGGCCCCTGTGATGTTTCCTGAAGATTTTTATCTTAAATGTTTTGAAAAAGGCATAGATGGCATAATTATAATGTCATGTGGGGAAGAGTGCCCTTATCCAGGGGCATATCAGGCACTGGCTAAAAAAATAGACAATGTATATCAGATGATGAAAGAAAGGAATATAGATATCAAAAGATTAAAGCTCACATCAATATGTACTGTGTGTATCAGGGCCTTTTTAAAAGAAGTTAATGATATGAACAGAATAATAGAAGAGTTAGGACCGGTAAAAGTTCCCGAGCACCTAACTTGCACAAGTTAGGTGCTCGGGAAGAACTGGGGGACAAAATATGAATAATGAAAACCTAAAATTTGATGCCATTGTGATTGGTGGTGGAATCGCAGGATTGCAAGCGGCAATTGACCTTGGAGACCAGGGATATAAGGTGGCAATAATTGAGAAAAATCCATCAATTGGTGGTAATATGATAAGGCTGTCAAAGGTATTTCCCACTCTTGATTGTGCCAGTTGTATTACCACCCCAAAGATGGCTCAGGCAGCCCACCACAAAAATATTACACTTTATACTTATACTGAAGTAAAAAAGCTATCAACAAAGGGGAATAAATATGTAGTAGGAGCAGTAAAAAAGCCCAGATTTGTTGATGAAGATAAGTGTATTGGATGTAGACAGTGTGAAATAAATTGTCCTGTCCTTGTACCAGATCCAGAACAGGGAAATTTTGTGGCAAAAAAAGCAATCTCTATACCTTTTTCAAATGCAATTCCACAGATTGCTTATCTGGATACTCAATGGTGTATGTTATGTGGAAAATGTGCAAAAGTATGTCCTAAGGATGCAGTAGATTATTTTCAAAAGCCAATTAATATGGAATTTGAATCAGATGTAGTAATAATGGCAACAGGATTCAAATTAACATCATTAGCAGATAAGAGGCAATATGGTCAGGGAAAGCTAAAAAATGTAATCACTTCCCTTCAAATGGAAAGGCTCCTTGCTCCACATGGCCCGTATAATAGGGTTCTTAGGCCATCTGATGGAAAAGAACCAGAATCTATTGCTTTTATACAATGTGCTGGATCCAGAGATAAATCAATGGGCATAGAGTATTGCTCCAGGATATGTTGTATGTATTCAATAAAACAGGCAATGCTGCTTTCTGGTGCACTTCCACTTGCTGATCTCACCATTTACAATATGGATATTCGCGCCTTTGGAAAGGGATATGAACAATTTTATCAAAATGCAATTGCAATGGGAATAGAGTTTGTCAGGGCAAAGGTTGCATACTTAACACAGGGTGAAGAAGATAAGGTAATTGTCCACTTTGAAGATCAAACAACAGGGGAGAAAATACAGAGGGAACATGACCTTGTTGTGCTTGCCTTGGGAGCTGTCCCCGAGATGGATAATTTAGAAGAATTTCAAGGTGTTTCATGTGGATATGACAATTTTATTCATAGCATAAATCCAAATATAGACCCTGCCTTACTAGGAAAACAAGGCATATACGGAGCTGGTTGTTGTATAGGTCCAAAGGATATTGTTGATACTATTTCAGAGGCAGGCAATGCTGCCATGCAGGCCTCAATATTTTTGGCCAGGAAAAAAGAAGAAAAATAGGAGCTTAACATGATGGAGACAAAAAACAATTCCCAGCCAAAGGTGGGTGTATATATTTGTTACTGCGGCGGAAATATCTCTGATCACGTGGATGTTGAAAAGGTAAGGGAGAGAGTGGAAAAATTAGAAGAAGTAGCAGTTGCCCGTACCAATATGTTCATGTGTTCTGACCCTGGACAGGATATGATTATAGAAGATTTAAAGGCTGGAAGGATTAACAGGGTGGTTGTTGCCTCGTGTGCCCCATCCCTTCATGAAACCACATTTAAAGGCGCTATTATGAGGGCTGGGGCAAATCCGTATATTTATGAACATGCAAATATAAGGGAGCAGGTGAGTTGGGTGCACCACGGAAAAGAGGCAACAGATAAGGCCACAAAGTTGGTTTATGCTGCTGTAAAAAAGGCAGCCCTTTTAAAACCCCTTGAACCAATTAGAGTGAACACCAAAAAACACGTAACTGTAATTGGTGGTGGTTTTGCCGGGCTTAAAAGCGCACGAGATCTTGCAAATATTGGATTTAAAGTGACTTTGATAGAAAAAAGTCCATATCTAGGAGGACATGTTGCCCATCTTGATAAACTTTATCCAACAAATATAGATGCAAAAACTGCTCTGGTATCTTTAATTAAAGAGGTGCTCTTCAACAAAAATATAGATGTGTATACCTGTGGTAATTTAAAGGATTTTTCAGGATATATTGGGAACTTTAATTTAAAGGTGGAGATAAAAAGACCAGATTATATGGAACAAATTGTGTTAAGGGATAGAATTCTTGATAATGCATATTATGTGGATATGAAAGGGGTTTTTTTAGACAATATAAAGAATAGTGAGATAAACCTAGAAACTGGAGCTATTGTTATAGCAACAGGCTTTAAGACCTATGAACCTAAAGTAGGTGAATATGGTTATAAAAATTTTAAAGAGGTCATAACACTGCCCCAGTTAATCCATTTACTTTCAAATGAGGGTGTGTCCTCTGATGGTTATTTGAAATTTAGAGGGAGAAGGATTCGCTCAATGGCCTTTATCCACTGTGTTGGGAGCAGACAAATTCCCGGAATAGATGAAGAAAGAGAAGATGGGACACTAAACGAGTACTGCTCAAGGGTGTGTTGTTCAACTATTTTGAGTTATGCAAATAAAATAAGGGCAGAATTTCCAAATACTCAGGTTTACGATCTATACAGGGATATTAGGACCTATGGGAGGTATCAGGAAGAGCTATATACAAGGGCATCAGAAAACAGGGTAAAATTTATAAGATTTGAGCCAGCTGAAAAACCCGAGATACAAAAGGGCATTTTGGATTATCCCCTTTTAATTAAGGTAAAAGATACCCTTACCTTTAATGAAGAAATAGGCGTTCCAGTGGATTTAGTTGTGCTTGGTGTTGGTATGGAGCCAAATCCCATTAATAATTTGGTCAGCCTTATGAAAATCCCTGTTGGAAACGATGGATTTTTGCAGGAAGTACATCCAAAATTAAGACCAGTAGAAACATCTGTAGATGGTGTGGTCCTGGCAGGGACTGCACAGGCCCCAATGGATACTTCAGAAGTTTCAAATAGTGCATCATGTGCATCAGTAAAAATAAGCTCTCTTCTTGGTAAAGGTTATGTGGAAGTGGATCCTTTTATTGCTGAGGTTGATAAAGACAAATGTAAAGGTCATGGCAAGTGTATTGAAGCATGTCTAAGAGATGGAGCCCTTATAATGAAAGATGGAAAGGCAGAGGTAGTACCAGCCCTTTGTGCTGGATGTGGTGCATGTGTACCTGTCTGTCCTGAAGGTGCAATTCAAATTGCAGGATCAACCCTAAAACAGTATGAGGCAATGGTGGACGCCATTGTAAACGATGAGATAATTCAAGATTAATTAGCAATAAGGATGTATGGCCATGATAGATAAAGAAAAACTAAAAGAGCTCAGGGAAATAAGAAAACATAGGATAAAAGAAATTAGAGAAATAGTAAAGGAGCAAAATAAAATAAAAGAGTCAATAAAAAATGCACTAAAGAATGGTTCAAAGACAGTACCTGAGATCAGTGAAAAAACTTATCTTCCTAAAGATACTGTAATGTGGTATATTGCTTCTTTAAAAAAGTATGGTGAAGTTTTAGAAGGCGATAAACAAGGAGATTACTTTTCCTATATCTTGGTGGAAGACAAGGCTTTATAAGGAAAACAAGGGAGATAATTAGATGAGGGTAATTAATCCAAATTTTGAATCAAAGCTAATAAAATATGGTGTAGATAGCTCAAACATGTGCTTTAATTGTGGTACATGCTCAGCTATCTGTCCCCTTTTTGAACACAGCTTTCCCAGGAGATTTATGCGTTATGTGCAAATTGGGGCAGAGGATGAGATCTTAAAATCAAAGATGGAGATATTTAAGTGTCTTCACTGTGGCCTGTGTACATCTTCATGTCCAAGGGGCGCAAATCCTGGGGAGGTGATGTTAGGATTAAAGAGATTTGTACTCGATAAAATGAGGAGGGATGTCAATGTTTAATCCCACAGATATAATAGATGTAATGGCAAAAAATATAAAAAAAACCAAAAATCCATTTGGTATAAATACAAAACGCCTAAATACCTGGTGGGAAACAGAAGATCTAAAAGAAGAGGGCGAGTATCTTCTATTTACTGGACTTATGTATCAAATGATACCATATATTGAAGTTGTTACCTCAAGAATGGAACAATTTGAAGACAAAAAAATATCAAACTACACCTCATTTGGAAAATACATCCCATCTGGGATATCCTCCATGATTATGGAGAAACTTATATCCAGAGATGAAAAGGATATCTCAATAGAAGTTTTAAAAAATATTGTGTGGTTACTTAAAA
>NZ_JBMYBT010000038.1:0-8981 GCF_053993635.1 Desulfothermus sp.
TCATAGGCTGTTAGACGTGCACCTTGCAAAAATGGCCTGGTCTCATTTGCTATAACTTCTATATCTAAATTCGCAGATTTAGCTGCCCTAATAACGCCCAGGGCTGTACCATACCCACCAGTTGCAAGTCCGCCGGCATTGCAGTGGGTCATGATATATTTTTTGTCCTTAATCAACTCAAGACCATACTTTCCAATGGCCTTATTATTGATGATATCTTCATTGTGGATCTCTTTTGCCTTTTTTAACCACATCCATCTAAGCTCATCTAATCCAATATCTTCATCCTTCTCCCAGATATCTCTCATCACCTGAACAACATATCTAAGATTTACAGCAGTTGGCCTCGCCTCCTCTAATTCCATTAACTTCTTTTTTAGAAATTCTCTCCATTCAGGGTCATCTGGATCTAAATTCAATGTACCTAAATAACAACCATACGCAGCCACAACACCTATAGCAGGGGCACCCCTAATTACCATATTTTTTATTGCAAATATAACTTCTCTTAAATTTTTGCATACAAACCACTCTTCTTTTGTTGGCAAGTAGCGCTGATCCAGTAATATAAGGACATTTTCTTCTTCTGAAAATTTTATATGACGTCTCATAATAATTATCCTTAATATTAATTATTCAATTTTTTTGCAAATAACTCTGATACCACCTTTGGATTGGCCTTACCCCTGGTTTTTCTCATTACCTGTCCCATGAAAAAGCTCATGAGCTTCTTTTTCCCTTTTTTGTATGCTTCAACTTCCTTTGGATTTTCTGAAAGTACTTCATCCACTATTTTTTCTAACTCAGAATCGTCAGATATCTGGACAAGGCCTTTTTCTTCTATATATTTCCCTGGATTTAAGTTTTCTATAAAGATTTCAGGGTATATATCCTTTGCTATTTTTAGACTTATTTTTCCGTCCTTAACCAGTTTTAAGAGCCCAGCAAAATTCTCTGGAGATAAGGGAATATCTTTTGGACTCAATTTTTTTTCATTGAGTTCCCGTAAAAGATCTGTCTGGAACCAGTTATAGACTTCCTTTGGATTTTTATATAATTTTACCACTTCCTCAAAATAATCTGCAAGGTATTTATCTGATACTATTAAATCTGCCTCTATTTTGGATAATCCATACTCCTCAACAAACCTGTCTAATTTTTCTGAAGGCAGCTCTGGTATTTCCTTTTTCCAGTTATCTAAATCATTGTCAGAAATCATAACCACCACAAGGTCTGGGTCCGGAAAATATCTGTAGTCATGAGCTTCTTCTTTACCTCGCATGGACCTTGTAATCCCCTTTGACTCGTCATATAGCCTTGTTTCTTGAATCACTTTTTCTCCATCTTCTACAAGGTCTATTTGACGTCTTATCTCATATTCCAGGGCCTTTTGAACATGTCTAAATGAATTCATATTTTTTAGCTCAGTCCTTGTCCCCAAGGTCTTTTCGCCTTTAGGTCTAATAGAGACATTGGCATCGCATCTAAAACTACCCTCCTGCATATTGCCATCACATATATCTAAATAGACTAAAATAGAGCGAAGTTCCTTTAAATACAAAACAGCTTCCTCAGGGCTATTTATATCTGGAGCAGATACTATTTCTATTAAGGGAACGCCTGTTCTATTTAAATCAATCAGGGTTTTATTTTCACCTGGGATGTGTATGGATTTTCCTGCATCATCTTCCATGTGTATTCTCACTATGCGCACCCTTTTTGTCCCATCATCGGTTCTAATATCCACGTATCCATCAACTGCAAGGGGCTGTTCATACTGGGATATCTGATATCCTTTAGGAAGATCTGGATAAAAATAATTTTTTCTGGCAAAGACAGAATTTTTATTTATTTTGCAATTCACAGCTATGGCCATTTTTGTTGCATATTCGACTGCTTTTTTATTAACCACAGGCAAAGCACCTGGCATTGCAGCACAAACAGGGCATGTATTTTGGTTAGGTGGCTCGCCAAAGGTAGTTGGACAACTGCAAAATAGCTTGGATTTGGTCTTTAACTGAGCATGAACCTCAAGTCCAATAACCGCTTCATATTGTGACATAATTCCTCCTGTAATCAATAAAACTCTGGTGAAATGGTTTACTTATCTACTTTTATATTTATTTTCCCTAATCTTTTTTAATAAGCAAATAAATCTTTCCATATTGTGACATAGAACCTGCAATTTTTCTAGCATTTACCCCAAAACCCAAAAAAAGATCAACATGATTATTTGTTATTGCCCCTCCAACATCCTGTGCCATAAATATTCCCTTAACTGGCTTTTGCTTATCCCTATCAGGCAAAGCAACTTCATAAATCCCTACAGCACCAAGGGGAATTATTTTAGGATCAGTTGCCAATGATGCCCTTGGTGTCAATTTTACTCCAATGGCACCTACTGGACCATTTTTCAATAGTCTAAAAAACACGTAACTGGGATTTACAAAGAGGATATCGGGCAAAAGCTCTGGATGTGAGTTCAAATAATTAATTATTCCATCCAAAGTTGCATTTTCAGGTTCAATCAATCCATTATCAATCATATATTTACCTAAAGATACATATTGTCTTCCATTTTTTCCTGCATAGCCAATATATTTAAATGTTCCGTCTGGTAAAATCAATCTCCCTGAGCCCTGAATTTGTAAAAAAAACACATCAACAGGACTTTTAGCCCAGGCAATGACTTGAGCCTTATTCAAAATTGCTCCGTGTCTATCAATCTCTTCCCTTGTATAGTATGGGGCAATTGAGTCTTTTTTTAACCTGTAAATTAATGTCTGACCTTCCCATCTTGGATGAAATTTGCCAAGATCAGCTTTTTTTAAATCACAGGGCACCCCATATATGGGATATTTATAAACTTCATTTTTTTCAAAAGACGCCTCAACATCCATCTCAAAATATCCAGTAAAAAATGTCTTGGGAGTGAGCTCATAAAAATCAAAATCTCGTACAAGTACAGAAGGGTCTTTGTCTAAGAGAGGTAAAACATCTAGCAAGTGTTCAACACTTTGGATGAGTTTTTCCTTTGATATTACAATATCAGACAAATATATTTTATTAGATTTTCTTTTCCGAAGATATTTAAGTGTTTGTTTGAGGGGGTATTGTAAACTTTCCCACGAAGTTAATCCCTGTTTCCTAAGATCAAGAGCCCTCACTATTTTTCTTTTTTCAAGCTCAGAGACCTTTTTATAACTAATTTTTTTTTCAGAAATTTTTGGATGACACCCCCACAGGCTCAAAAAACAAAAAATCAATATCACACATACCTTTTTCATATTTTTCAAATGTAGCCTTTGGATATTAACTTCTTAATGTAAGAACTATTTTGGGGTAATAAAAACTCTACCTCATACTCATGCTTGGATATTTTAACTATATCTTTTGGAGACAGAAAAAAACCTTCTTGTCCATCAATTGTAAGAGATACACCCTGTTGTGTACTTCCAATTTCAATAGAAATGACCTCTTTATCAGATACCACAATGGGCCTAAGCCCAGTCAAAAACGGACACACAGGACAAATCTCCATAACATTTAGTTCTGGAAAAATTAAACTCCCCCCAGCAGCTGCACAGTATCCAGTGGAACCATTAGGTGTGGATACTATCACACCATCTGCTCGAAACTTAAAATTCGCTCCAGAATCTGAAAACTTCAAATTCAGCTCTAATAGCCTTGCCAGACCATCTCTTGAAATAACCACATCATTTATAGAACAGCCTGAAGTAAAAATTTTACCATGCCTCACCACTTCATATTTTAATGCTATCCTCTTTGAGCTTATAAATTTTTGTCGGATCAAAATTTCGGATAAAACCTCTTTCCACTCATCAGGGGATATTTCTGCCAAAAACCCTACTTTTCCAAAATTTATCCCTAAAAATGGAATTTTTCTTGTCAAAAGAGACCTTGCAACATAAAGTAATGTCCCATCTCCTCCTAATACAACAACAAGATCCCAATTTTCATGTGGTGCTGGTTTTGAGATCAATTTAGAAATAGCCATTATATGGACATTAAAATAGTTTGCCTCTAACCACTGACTTATGTCTTTTGCAAGGAGATCAGCATCAGGATGATTTTGTTTTGGCACTACCAGTATTTTTTTTATCCCATTTGACATAAGGGTATTTTATTAGTCCAAAAACAGAGTATATTCAAGATATTTAATGGGCCTGGGTTTGTTTAGGCTAATTATCTAATATTATTGTAGTTTAATTTTTAATAAAATCTAACAACAATCGGTTTTAACCAAAAGTTGAATGAGTTAAAATCACGGATAAAATACCATGCTTATTCAAATAGTTGATTCGCAGGCAAAAATAATTGGTGCAATAAAGGAAGGTTTGGTGCATGAGCAAAATCTTTTACACAAAAAATTGATCTTACTTTTGTATGATAGGGATAAAGGGCTCTGTTTAAAAAAAAATAAGCATCAAAATAAAAAAAATATCTGGGACTTTCCTGTAAATGTTCACGTCCCAATAAATATATCCGAAGAGGAATTAGCTGAAAAAAATCTGCTAAAATTGGATTACATCAAATGTCCCGTCAAGGCATTGATTCGAAACCAACTCTGGAAAGAAAAAAGGGAATTTATATCTGTTTATTCTGTCACAAGTAGAAATATAAAAATAACTGATCTTGATGTAATCTTCTTACAAAAAGAAGAATTCCAATTTGCCATAAAAAAGTACTCTGAGATTTTTTCTGAATACATACATTGGGCCAACTCACTCAGACTTACTTTTTAGGGTGAGACCAAGGGCTAAAGGGTATCGATTTATTGGGTTTGTTGGGTTTGTAACCCTCTAACCCTAATTCCTCAACCCTTTAACCCTTAACTCAATAATGACATTACCTAAAGGCTTTCAATGCCCTGTAGCCATAGAGATCAATTAATGATCGCACACATTTTGACCTGTTTCAAGCGTTCCATTAAGATATGCCTCAACTATTTTTTCAGGTTCATCAGACGGAGCACCTACTAATACCTGAACGCCCATTTGATTAAATAAATCAATTGCCCTTGCTCCCATACCCCCTGCTATGACCAGGTTGACTCCCTGTTCCTTTATCCATGGTGGAAGGATTCCAGGTTGATGTACGGGTGGTGTGACCATTTGTTTCCCAGTAATAGTCTTTGTTTCTGGATCTACATCAATTAAAGCAAATTGTTCACAATGCCCAAAATGCATACAAAGTCTTCCACCTGCTACTGGTACAGCTATTCTCATATAGAATCCTCCTTAATTAATTTATTGTTTTCACTAGGTTATTAAATATATTTACGAATTCATTTTTGACCTTGGTTTGGCTGTAATCTATTATATTACTCTCATTAATCTGGGCCTTAGTAAAAACAGGGTCGTATGGCAATTTTCCCAAAAAGGCAAGTCCATCATTAATACATTTTTCTTCTATTTTTTGGGTAATATCTTCATTTAAATCCCATTTATTTACAATAACCCCAGCGGGGATATTAAAATGTTTAGTCAATGACACAACCCTTTCCATATCATGGATACCTGAAACAGTTGGCTCAGTAATGATTACCACAAAATGGGTACCTGTTACAGAGGCTATAACAGGACATCCAATCCCAGGTGGGCCATCTATTAAGATTTTGTCAATATTTTGAGAAATAGCTATTTCCCGGGCCTTTTGTCTGACAAATGAAACGAGCTTTCCTGAATTTTCAGCACCAATTCCAAGTTTTGCGTGCACCATTGGACCATATTTAGTTTTTGATACCATCCAGTGTCCACACCACCTATCTTCAAACAAAAAAGCCTCTTCAGGGCAAAAATGAACACAGACTCCACACCCCTCACAGGAATTTAGATCTAAATTAAATTTTTGTCCATCAATGGAAATAGCATCAAAACGGCACATTTCTTCACATGTTCCACAAAAAACACATTTTTCCTCAATCCATTTTGGTTCATGACCACTATAAAAATCTTCTTTTTGTAGAACCTCAGGTTTTACAATTAGATGTAAATCTGCAGCATCTACATCACAATCTGCCAGCACTAGGTTTTTAAAAAGGGCAGCAAATGCACCTGTAATTGACGTCTTCCCAGTTCCTCCCTTTCCACTGATGATGACAATTTCTTTTGGTTCCATAACTCTTCACCTTTTCTTCATCCAACTTTAAAATTACGCCACTATACCTTCTTTTGAAAGCTCAAAAGCTCTATCTTTTAATTTTAAAAACATATCCTTGTACTCAGGAAGTTCCTCCACAATAACCTTACCTTTAGAATATAATCTGGCAATTTCAATATCGTGTTTTATCTCCATTAAAATTGGGATATTTTCCTGTTTTAAATAGTTGTGTACCCTATCATCTCCCATATCTGACCGATTTATTACTACCCCAAAAGGGATATTTAATTGTCTTGTAACTTCAATGGCCAAGATAAGGTCATTTAAACCAAAGGGAGTTGGTTCGGTAACTAAAATAGCCACATCACAATCTTTTAATGTTTCAATAGTTGGGCATGAAGTTCCTGGAGGTGCGTCCAAAATACAGATTTTATCGTCCTCAATATGTTTTTTTAACCCCTTAATAATTGGAGGTGCCATGGCAACTCCAATATCTAATCTACCTTCATACAATTGGACATTATTTTTTTCATAATGGTTAATTTCACCAATCCTTCTATCCACTTCGCTGATCGCCTTTTGAGGACAAATATGATAACATGCACCACAGCTATGACACAAATCATAAAAAAGCATAGGAACCTTTTCTATAACAATGATGGCTTTAAATTCACATATTTCTGTACATTTTCGACATCCATCACAAAGGGACTCATCTACCTTTGGAACTTTCACATATGAAATTTCTCTATCAACAAAATCACCCTTTAAAAAAAGGTTTGCATTAGGTTCCTCTACGTCACAATCTAACAAAACCACTTCCTCATCAATGGCAGTGGCAAGATTAACTGCAACTGTGGTCTTACCTGTTCCGCCTTTACCTGAGGCAACACATATTTTCATATCCAATGCCCCTCTTTATCAAATGATTTGGCAGGCTCAAGCTTTCCTGCTGTATATGCTTCAATTGCCTCTTTTACTGTTTTAAGATTGGTCAAATATACTGAAATCTTAGCTGATGTGAGCACATTAAAGGCCTTTGGGCCTATGTGACCAGTTATTACTGCCTTTGCTCCTTCTGAAGCCACATTTTGTGCAGATTGAAGTCCTGCACCTTGGGGCAAATTCAAATTCTGAGAATTGTCTATTACCTTATACTCTTTTGTCTCTGTATCATATATCAAAAATTTTCTTGCTCTGCCAAATCTTGGATCTATTTCACTATTTAAATCATCCCCTGTAGTTGTTATTGCTATTTTCATATTTCCTCCCTTTATAGGCAGAAGCGATTATTATTCGCTTCTGCCTAACATTTAAAGTAACACATCACTTTCACAAACTCCCACCACTACACGAAAGTTAGCTACTTTTGTGTGAGTTCAGCCAGCCTCTGTTCTAATTCCTTAAGCCTGTTTTTGAGAAAATTCGCCTCTGCTTCCAATGTCCTTTTTTCAGTCTCTTCATCATAGGGAACAGAATAGGGAGCAGGATAATAAGGTCCATACCAGCACCTTCTTCCTCTACCCCAAAATCCTCTGCCCCATCCTCTACCTCTACCAAATCCCATTCCTCTTCCTGGGCCATACACCCATCCAGGCTGGGAATTTCCAGAACAATACCCAAGTCCTCTACCTGTGCGTGGGCCTGCGCCCATTGGTCCAGTCCTATCTCCTCCTGGCATAACCATCACCTCCTTTTTGATTTTTTATTCCCTTCTTAGGGGTATTTTACAATTAGGGCACAACCTCTCAAAACAAGGTTGTCCCCTAAAATGCTCTTCTTTATGTCCACATTTTGGGCAGATACACATCCCATCTACAGTTCCTCGCATCCTGCCTCCACCCATTCCACCCATACCTTGTCTACCGCCCCCTTGACCTCTGCCTCCTCCTTGACCTCTTCCTCCTCCTTGACCTGGCATATTCCACCTCCTTAAAATTCTATGCCTGGACTTAAAACAACCTGGCATAATAAAAGTTTTTTCATTTAATTTGCCCAAAAAATAGGCTTGTTTCACTCTTTCAACACAACCAGAAATAAAAGGAATAACCGTAATTCCATTTGATGTGAGTACTTCAAAATATTGTCTAGATATACCGCCACACACTAACACATCTAAATTAAGCGATAGAACATCTTTTATCCTCTCAAAAAATTCATTTGACCTTATATATTCCACATATTCATCCACAATGTCTTTTTCATCATATTCCACAACCAAAAAATTCTTAGACACATCAAATAAAGGAGCGATTCTGTCATTCCATACTGAGAAAGCCACCTTTTTATTCATGAACTTATTGAAGCAAGTTAGATGCCAAACTAACATTAACTATAAACTCCTACTAAATTAACTGATTATGGCCTTGAACTTCCATCACTTAGTTGCAATTTTGCTACTTAACGTAGCTTCATAGTCGCAAATTTGCTACTAACACAAATTTCGTAAATTCTCTACTGGAACTTTAATCTAGTATAGAATTCTTGGGGCTACGCCAAATAATAGAAAAGTTGTCCCAATACTGATTAAAAATTCCCTATATTTCAACTAGTTACAAACTTTTCACTTTTTCACCTAAAGCAACATCTTTCCTGACATATAGGGATGAATTGGTATTGGTAAAGAACACATTAAACTTATCTATCGGGTATAGAATGGAAGGGGGAGGCGAATGGACGGTATTTTTATTGAAGTGACTATGGACAAATATTAGAGCTTGTTTGCGAGTGAAGCTAAAAAAAGTTGCACCAGTCGGCGAAGCCGACCTTGCAACTTTTAGCGGAGCGAGCATTACAAGCTCTTATATGAAGTTCATCCTGGAACGAAAATAAAAATACCGTCCATTCGCCTCTGTTAT
>NZ_JBMYBT010000039.1:0-3361 GCF_053993635.1 Desulfothermus sp.
ACCCACCTATCATTTTTTTATCTTTTTCGACCAGTTTTTTACTGATTTTTAACCTTTTCTGGTAAATTATATTACATTAATTAAGACAAATTAGCAAGTATTTTCAGTGAATTATATACTTTTTAAGTATCGACTAAATTAACCTAACCCAAGTTTGTCAAAGTAGTAACTTGGGTTAGGTTTAAATTTAGTTAAAATATCAAAAGTGCCAAAATAAAGATAGGAATACCCACGAACATAAGTGTCATACAATAACCCATTATATCCCTTGCCCTGACACCGCATATTCCAAGAAGGGGCAATGCCCAAAATGGTTGAAATAAATTAGTCCACTGATCCCCATAAGCAAGTGCCATAACTGTCTTTGGAATAGAAAAGTGAAGGGCTTCTGCGGCCTTTACAATTATAGGGCCTTGAACTGCCCATTGACCACCACCTGATGGGACAAAAAGATTTACAATGGCTGCACTAATAAATGTAAATACAGGATAAGTAGTAGTGTTAGATATTGCTACAAACCAACCAGCCATCACGCCAACTAGTCCTGACAATTTCATCATCCCCATAATCCCTGCATAAAAGGGGAACTGCAAAATTATACCAGCACATCCTCTCACACCTTCGCTAACAGCCCTAACATATTGAATTGGTCTTTTGTGCAAAAGGATACCCACCATTAAAAAAGTAAAGTTGACTATGTTTAAATTTAACTTAAATCCCTTTGTTGCAAAATAATAGACAATATAGATAAGCCCTGCTATTCCAATAATCATAGATAGGACTACGCTATTTTCCAACCTATCTGCAAAGGTCCAACTTTCCTTGGGCTCTCCTTTTTCTTCTCCAATTTTACACAAAGCAGGATCAATAGTCACTATATCCTCTTCTTTTCTTGGAGCCATTAAAAAGAATACCAGAGGAATCAATATCAAGAGCACTACAATCAAGACTATGTTCAATGTACTTCCAAGGGTTTGAGATACATCAATTACCCCAATTTCCTTTTCCAAAAAATGACCAGGAGTAGCCACTAAAAGGGGAGCAGAACCAGATAGACCCTGGTGCCATACCGCAAGTCCACTATATCCTGCTGCAACTAAAAGTGGATAATGGAACTTTCTGTTATTTAAATATCCCTGCCTTCCAACCTCTAACGCAAAAATAGCACCTACAATAACTCCGAGCCCCCAATTAATTAGCCCTGCAACGCATGCAACAAATGCCACTAAACAAGCAGCAGCTGCAGTGCTTTTTGGTATACTTGCAAGCCATTTTAAAAACTTCTGGATCAATTCAGTAGTGGCAAGGGCATAACCTGTAACAAGGATAACACACATCTGCATACCGAATTTTAACAGAACCCAAAACCCTTTGTACCAATACAAGATCATCTGAAATGGAGATGTCTTGGTAAGTAATATACCAAGGATGTACGTTAAAATGGTAAGTAAAATAGCAAAGATCATGGGATCAGGCATGTATTTTCTGGCCCAGTTACAAAAATAGTTCCCCATTTTCTCTAACATCTCTCTCCCTCCTCATGTTTTTTATTTAAAAAAATCTATCAAAACACTATTTACCTCCTCTGGTTTTTCCAACATGACCATATGGCCAGCATCCTTAATAACCTCCACCCTGGCACCAACAACATCTCCAAAAAAATAGGCATATTTAGGCGGAGTTAACACATCTTTGTCCCCAACAATACAAAGCATAGGTACATCTATTTTTATCTCACCCTTTTTATATTTTTCCAATAGATCAAATTTATCACACGCATTAAAATCCCTAAAACAGATCCTGCTTCCAGAATTTAATATTTCCTTTAAAATCTTGTCTCTCACATCCTGATTATTAAATCCTTCATAAAACAATAGCTCATTTGATTTATAGGCAGTATTTTTAAAATCATTCTTAAATCCCCACAAAATTTCTGGAAGTACTCTGAGCCTGGCACCACTTCCAACTAAAACCAAACCTAAAACATTCTTTTTTGCCAATAGATAGGTCATCTGGGCAACTGCCCCTCCAAGGGAATGGCCGATTACATAGGCCTTTTTTACTTTTTTATCTATAAAATCTACCACATACTTGGCATAGTCTTCAACTGTTGAAATCTTCTCATCATCAGGAGATTCGCCATGTCCTGGAAGATCAATAGCATATCCTCCCACCTCTGAAACCTGATGAATCCATATATCCTTTGAACATCCAGAACCATGTATATAGACGTATGGGGCCTGTTTTTTTACTAAAAACTTAAGTTCCATAACACCCTCCCCCTTTTTTATTCATTTAAAAAAATCATTTTCTTTGGAATCTCAATTCCATAGGTCTTTTCTCCATAGATACCAAAACTCTTTATAATAGATTTTGATGTAAAATCTATTTTTCTAAGTTTATTGTTTATCCTGGATTTATGTTGTAAAAACCATGAACGAATATCTATTCTATCTAATGACTTCTCAAAATTCTCAGCCCGCATGGAATAGATCCCAACAATTTTTTTATAATAAGATAAAATTTCATTAAGATCAATATCATTAACCGTAATATAACAATCTCTGCACCCTTTAGGACAGAAATTCTCTTCACATGATGTTTTTTGCTTAACCATCCAAAAAATAAATGGCCCTTTCAAGAGGAGTCAAATCTACTTGCAAAATCTCCTCCTCTGGTCTGACTCTTGTCTTAATTTATGCCTTCTATGCTCTGACTCATCCCTGAATTCCCTCTATTTTTTTTCTGATTCCTTGTTCCCCTCATGGAGCTTTTTCAATAAAATTTCAAATTTAGATTCTTTTTCTTTTTCCTCTGCAAAACTCTCCATTAACTTTTTCCACAATATAAACTTCACTTCTGGATATTTTTCTAAGATTAGTGGAATTTTTTCATGAATTAATTTTTTTTCTTCCTCTGTTAAATTTTCATCATAAATCATAAGTCTTGGCCCCCCTTTATCAATCTTCATTATTTTTTCAACGTAATTGGTGATTAGTAGAGACCTTGTATGCAACGTCTCTACGGGGTTATTAGCTCAATCCCTTCGTAAGTCAGGTCTTTTTCAACCTATAGATAGTGATATGCAAAAATTGCGACATCATCCAAAATAACGTATTTTATCATATCCATAACCTACAGGTGTTTTTCTAATGTTCACTTTTTACAGATAGATTTACTTGAAAATGACCATAACACCTTTTGTCTGTTCCTGTAAATAAAATTCATACTCAGATAGTGCTTTTGATTTTAGGCATAAATGATAATGGGGGGTGAAAAAACAATATTTGGAAAATGTTGTAGAAGAGTTGTTTTTATGATTTAGGTGCAATTAATAGATGCATAATATGCTTCATACTTG
>NZ_JBMYBT010000040.1:0-8636 GCF_053993635.1 Desulfothermus sp.
CACACAATTTTTACAAGGTTTATATATAAGCTTTTTGTTGTGGATGGATTTGCAGGCAAGATTACCCTTGTAAGGGTATTTATATTCCATGTCCTTATAATTCCATTAATTGTTTTTATACTTTGTATTTTGCACATATACATAATTAGAAAAAACAAAGGAGTACTTCCATATCTATGAATAAAAAAAGGGGAAATAAGTTGGCATCATCTACTTATTTATTTTCTTTAATAAAGATATCGAGTCTAATTTACATAGTATTTCTTTTTTTTATAAGTTTGACATTTCCTGCTCCCCTTGGTGCACCTGGCAATTATTATGTGGTTAAACATACAATCAAAGCAGCATGGTTTTTAATATGGATTCAGGAATTGATTAGCCATTCTTTAAATTTTGTGTACTTACTTATATTTGGTTCTATATTTTTATTTTGTCTGCCTTTTATAAAAAAGGTTCAAGTAGAATATGCAAAGTGGTTTAATAGAGAACTTAAAATAATTTATTTAATTTTTGCATCTATTATATTAATCATTTTTATTTTAACAATAATAGGCATGTTTTTTAGAGGAGAAAATTGGCAGTTAAAGATTTAATGATTTTTTTTATAATTTTTTTTGTCTCTGTTGTTGAGACAAGAGGTTCTTCTCCTAAAAATCATTGTTTAGATTGTCATGTGGGTCATTATTTTTCCTATAAAAGTTGTAGGTCCTGCCATAGGGGAATAGATAAATCCTCTAGAAAAGAAATAGGCCACTATGGTCTCATTCCAGGTAGGTATGCATATTTTAGATTTGAAAAGAGTAAGATATTAAGACAGGGAAATAAATTGATCCAAAGGGCAGGTTGCTTAAGGTGTCATAGAATTTCAGGTAAAGGAAATTTTCTTGCAACTCCCCTTGACCTTCTGCCTGATGATATAGAGATAACCAAGCTAGTTGATTTTATAAAAAATCCCCCAATGTACATGCCAGAGTTTAAATTTAGGGATGATCAGATAGTAAAGATAATAAATGTGATATTAAGGGCGATCTTTTATTCCACAAAAATGCATAAAAGAGAGTATTATTATGTCCATTTTGAGTCTTTTGAAAAAAAAGATATTTTTTCTCGTAAATGTGGTATGTGTCACAAGATATTAACAAAGACTAGAGGGGGACTGGGTAAAGGTAACATTGGACCTAACCTATCAGGCCTTTTTACCCAATTTTATCCCCAAAAATCAGTTAAGATAAATGAGACAAATTTAGGTGATTGGCTTAAAAATCCCAGGTCTATTAAAGAGTTAACACTCATGCCTCCTGTTGATATTTCTTCTGATGAAATAAATTATTTGATTAAGTTAATAAAAAATTAGTCTTATTTAGTTGACACAATTAAGCGCCACGATTACATTTTTTTACGTGATGATAAATTGAGGAGTGACGGGGTTAAGGTTTTAAAAATCCAAAAAAGGAGGTTTGAGGTATGAAGAAGTGGCTTAGCTTGATTATTGGGTTTTGTTTTGTTTTGGGTTTATCTTCCATGGCCTTTGCTAAAAATCCTATGAAGGCCAATGAGAAAAAGGTACACAATGAATTTTGTAAGATTATTCCCAAAAGTCGTTGGATAACGGCTCAACAGTTGCATGAAGAATGGCTTAAGAGAAAACAGGGTAAAAGTAATGCTTATTTGATTGATGTTAGAACCGATGCAGAATTCAATGCCTTTCACATTGAGGGAACAGATCACATCCAGGCTGGACACATGTATGTAATTCCCAAAAAGATACCTGATCCAAATGCAAAAATCATCATATTTTGCAGGACAAAACATAGGGCATCCTATGTTGCTGCATGGTTAATCAGGTATGGATATAAAAATGTTTATGCAGTTGATGGTGGAGTACTTGCATGGGCAAAGGCAGGATATCCATTTGTGAACTGGTGGACAGGAGAATTTAAAATAACAAGATATAGGCAGCATCCGTCCAAATTTGAGAAACACGGCTATAAGATCAGGATGTGGAGTGAGCTTTTTTAAAGAGTTAAATGAGAAAAAGGCCCCCGTAATAATGGGGGCTTTTTTATTTGGAAATCTGGATTACAAGGAGCAGACAAGATGAAGGACTTTCTTTATAGGGGTATAATTGGTATAATTTTTATATGCCTTATAACTCCTGTTGCCTTTGGTAATAAAGATATTAGCGTATCAAAACAGAATAAAGAGTTATGTGAAAAGATGTTAAGGCTTGGTCAAGAATCTTATTGGAGAGGAAGGTATTTAGATGCAAAACAATATTTCAAAAAGGCAATAAAGGCTGATCCCTCAAATGAAAAGGCGTGGAGATTTTATGATCTGGCATCAATATTTGCCCTTGCAGAAAAAGTGGAGAAAAATCAGGGATTAATAGCACCAGATGTATCTGTAAGAAAAGAGATTTCACCATCTGAAACACAAGTGCCAGCCCCAGAAGTAGAAAAGCCCAAACAAGAAACCAAGCCCAAGCAGGAAGAGGGATTTGTTATTGAAGATGATGAAGGGTGTTAGTTTAATATTTGGCACTCCAGGAGGAGCATATGGCAGATAGTAGCGTATGGATGCAAGTTATAAGATCTGGATACTCAAAGATATTTTACAGAAATTGGCCTGTTTATATTGGTGCTATGTTAATCGGTTTTTTAAGTGTCCTTACTTTTGCATGGTCTAGACCCTGGGGAGTTGCAGGGGGACTTAGAAACTGGGCAGATAATTTTTTCTACTTAATTGGTTTGTATAGTCATAAACCTGTAAGTCCTCTTATGTCCTCTAGTTCTTTACTTACATTAGGACTCTTATTGGGGGCATTTGTCTCAGCTCTTTTGTCTAAACAATTTGCATTTCAGAGGGCACCTGGTTTAGAAATAATAAAGGGTATAGTTGGTGGAATACTAATGGGTATAGGTTCATCAATGGCTGGTGGTTGTAATGTTGGTGGATTTTTTTCAGCAACCAGTGCCCTATCTTTTAGTGGTATCTTGATGATGATTGGTCTGATTGTAGGCGCAAATTTAGGAATCAGGTATTTATATTGGGAATTAGAACATCTGCCATCTTCAGCATCAGCTACCCCTACTGCAACTGGAGAGGGAAAGAGTCTACGAGATATTGAGCCCTATTTAGGCTGGCTTATTTTTATTTTGATTTTGTTTTGGGTATATTATTACTCAACTCAGGGGTTAACAAGACTGGGTGGACTCCTTTTCTGTGGGGTTTGTTTTGGAGTAATAATCCAGCGAACCAGATTTTGTTTTGTAAGGTGTTTTAGAGAGCCTTTTATGACTGGAGAAGCAGATTATCCAATTGCTATGGCTTGTGCAGTAATTATATCAACCATTGGATTTGCCATTATAAAATATACAGGTCTTCGGCCTGAGCACATCTATGTGGTAAACGCAGTGTGGTTGGGAGCCCTTGTTGGAGGCCTTATCTTTGGTTTTGGAATGGTCATAGCTGGAGGATGTGGTTCTGGATCTGTTTGGAGGTGTGGTGAAGGACAATCAAAATTGATAGTGGCTGTGATTACCTTTTCTCTTACCATGTCCTTATTTGAAAAGTTTACAGATGCCCATCCTGGATTTAAAAAACTTTTAGGCTCCAAGGTGTATTTACCTGCACATATTGGATATCTCCCCAGTGTACTATTAATTATTTTGATTATGATATGTTACATGATATGGGCAAAATGGAATGAAGAGACAGAAAAGTTTGTTGTGGAGATATAAACCTTTAAAATCTGTTGGAGGGAATTATGCTGGAGATTAAATGGTTAGAAGTTGCAGGCCAGACATACCACATAAGCGCCCTTGTCTATTTTTTGTGGTGTATTTGGGTGGGGTGGATATTTTCTTCAGTAGGTGCCTTTGGTGGTATCATGGCTGGAGTAGGGCATCTATCAATTCTGGGTATAGGAAAATGGGCAGGCACACTTAAAGGTACCCCTGTTAAAATCGGTAGTTACCATGATGCTGGAAAATTTGTAACAGATAACATCAGATTTTCAAATACCCTCCTTACAGTGGTTAATTCAACTTCCAGTACTATTAACTGGTATACTCAAAAGAGGTTGGTCTGGCCTGCTGGTATAGCTCTAGGTCTTGGGATGATCATAGGAGCACCCTTGGCAGTGTGGCTAACAGGTGGTGCTTTGGGTGTTAAACTGTACAAAGGTTTTTTTGGAATTTGTACGATCCTGGTCTCTTTATATATGTTCTATCAACTAACTCCCCATGCAAAGGCCCAAAAATCTGCAGGAAAGGCAGCAGCTGAGCGGTTTAAAAAGAGGGTCCAGGAACTTAAGTCCCAGGGCAGATTACATGAATTAGAAGGAGTTGAAAATTTAAAGCTCACATCCAAAGCTGCTGAATTTGACTTTTTTAACGAACACTTTCAAGTGAAACACTATGTTCCCTTTGTCTTTGGTTTATTTGTAGGATTTATCGCCACAATGATTGGTGTTGGCGGTGGATTCTTGCTGGTTCCTTTTTTGACCTTTATTGGACTTCCAATGTTTATTGCCCCTGGTATTTCTGCGCTGGCAGTTATTGCAAATCAGGTCTCAGGAGTTATTAGCTGGTTGGCAAAAGGACAGGTATTCCCAATTGCAGTGGTGGTTGGTTGGTTTGGTATTTTGATTGGCTCATATATAGGTCCAAGGACTCAAAAATATCTTCCTATGGGATTTATGTACGGACTTTTTGGGGTCTTGGCATTTTATGTTGGGCTCAGATATATCCTGGCTGGTTTTTGGGGAATAAAATTGCCTCCTGCATAATATAAAAATTAGCCCATGTCGTTTAGGACCTGGGCTAATTAAAATTTTTAAATAAAATGAATTATTTTGTAATAATATATATCATCGTTACATTTGGTGTTATTTTACTTGTAGAAAGATTAACATATAAATTTGTTGGGTGGATATTTGCGTCACATATAAAAGAGATTGTAGAAAAAGAAAAAGAGGTAGCTCATTATCAAGAGCTAATGATCCTGGCCCTTGCAGCAAAAGAAAAAGAAGCATATAAGGGCTTAAATCAAATGGCAGATGAACTCTATTGGAAAATATTTTTTAGAAAATTAATTATTTTTTCTACTTCTTTTTTTCTTTTGTTTTCGCCCTATATTATATTGTCAAGCTATTTTTTTAAAAATAAAATAAAGGGCGCTGTGGGGATAGATTTTGTAGTAGCTCTTTTATTTTTTATGACAAAAACCATTTGGCAGTATGTGAGTTCTGTATTAGAGGCGAGGAGAGAATTTAAAAGACAAAAAAACTAGTAAAAAAGGGGCCTATAGCCCCTTTTTTTCTAGTTTTTCCCTTTCTTAAATATAAGAAATGGGCATAATTTGCAGACATCATAACCTGGATAAGTATGACCAGTTCTTGGATAGGATGCTCCTCCATCTCTTATAATTCTTTCCAATGTCCATTTTAACGTAGGTTCTAAATGGGAGTATGGCATAATAACATTTATTTCGCCCTGTTCAGTCTTTCCAGAAGTATAACTTCCACTACACATCTGGGTTATATTAGGTTTTTGTGTAACATAGGTATAAACACATCCATGGCATACAGATGAATTCATTGTCATTATCATCTCAAAAGGATGTGTATCAAATGCAGCATCCCAGTCATTTCCTATATGATATGATTGTAATACATCACACATCATATGTATAACGTCTGGCTGAAACTTGGCCTTATGTAAAGGGGCAGTTGCAAATGCCTTAAGACCTGGTTCTAGCCTTTTTTTGGTCTTTACAAATCTAATGGCCTGTTCTTTATCTTTGGTATATTTCAAGTGTCCTTTAATTTCTGAGTCATCAAATTCCTTCCACCCCAGGACAAATTTGGCATTGGAACAACCCATTTTATCCTTCTCAGAAAACAAAATATGTCCTTCCTGTCTTGAAGCAGCTACATAATGGCAAAATGTTAAAGGTTTTAATGCTATTTCATAGTCATTATTTTTTTTGAATTCTTCAATTTCTTCATCCTTGTAGAAATATTTTACTGCCACAGGGTAGTATTTGAATTTGTAAATATTTCTTAAAATAAAAACCATATCAGAATTTGAAAATTTATCCTTTTTTAACATTTCTCTGGCAAATTTTATATCATCTAGTAACAAACTTGTGTCTATCATTTTATTCCCTCCAGATAAAGGTTAATTTAGTACAACTCCTTTTTTAGGATACGACTCACTTTTAAATAAAACGCAACTTCAGATGATGTCAACTTTTTATTATTATTTTTTATATTATACCATAAATTTTGGGTTAATAAACCCCTTGAGTTGGCGTGTAGTCAACATATTCTTGATTTTTTTCGCAAGGTTTGCAATAATTAATTTTTATGAGCTCTTTTGCCTTAAAGAATAAAAGACTATTTTCTAATTTTCGTTTTTTAAGACTTTGACACGAAAAATTCTACCTTCCCACCTGAAGCTATTTAAAGAAAATTAGAAGGAGACAAAAAATATGCAAATAGAATCCATTGATTTTAATGAATTTAAACCAATAATTTATGATATTGTGAAGGAATTATTAGAGGAAGAAAGGAATAAACAAAAAGAATTAGATGTACCTGTGATCTCTAACTTTGAGCTCTATGAAAGGGTAGTAAAGATCGAAGAAGAACTAAGACATCAAAGGGAACTTATAAAAATTATTCTGGAACAAATGGACAAAAGGTTTGAACAGATTGACAAGAGATTTGAGCAGGTTGATAAGAGATTCGAGCAAATAGATAAGAGATTCCAGCAAGTTGATAAAAGATTCGAATTAATTGAGAAGAGATTTGAGCAAGTAGACAAGAGATTTGAACAGGTAGATAAAAGGTTTGAGCAAATAACAAGTCGCTTGGATAGATTTATGTTCTGGACATTGGGACTTGTAGTGAGTGCTACTATAACAATAATTGGATATATGCATTATTTTATAAAATAAACTTTCAGGGGCTACTTAATTAAAATCTTTTCAGCCATACCCCTCCCAATGGCTATTTTCCCATCTCTGACTTTTAAAACAATTGGCCCCCATCCATTTTTTGATATTATTTTTATTTTTATTCCTGGGGTTAATCCTAGGTTGAAAAGTTTAGATTTAATTCCCCTTCCTCCTTCTATATCTATAAGTGTCCCTTCATCTCCTGTATTAAGATTGGTCAGCTTCGTCATAATTTTAATCCCCCACTATTTCTATTCTTATTTTTTTATAAATGTCGTCTAAATATTTCCTGTATTTCTCGCAGGTTGCCTCGTCTTTGCCACGTTTTATATATTCATGAAAATATTTTAACCATTCGGTTCCTGCTCTGGGACACGATTTTATGAAATTCATAAAATCTACAAACCTATCCAGTGTGGAGGTGCTAACAGCATGTTCCATTTTACATGCCTCTTGTTCTGCAACTGCATCTTCTATCCCAAGTATCTCGTGCAAAAATTTTTTTAATGCCCTATGTCTTCTTTGAATTTCTTTCCCAATTTCCCTACCTTTGTCAGTTAGTTCTATATATTCATATTTTTCATATTCAACCAACTTGGCTTTAGATAAATTTTTTAGCATACTAGTCACAGTAGGCATGCTCACTCCCATTTTAGAAGCAATATCCTTGACCCTCACAGCCTTTTTTTTCTCTTCAAGGGTAACAATTGCTTCTAAATAATCCTCCATCTTAGAGGTAATGGGTTTATTTTTGGATTTGTTGTTCATTTTTATATTTGAATGTTCGTAAAAAGTTTTATTCGTCTAATTATTGCTTTATGCCTTTGTTGTCAAGTTTTTTTTGAAATTAGCAAAGTAGATTATAACCATTGGAGATTTCCTAAGAAACATAGGATTATCATTTTGACAAAAAAGGATTTTATGCATAATAACTTTTATAGGGTAATTAAAAAAGGGGATAAAATGAAAAACCTGGTTATTATCTTGTCAATTTTGATTGTAGGTGTAGGTATCGTTGTTTTATTTTTATATCTTAAACTACATACGATAATAGAGCAGGGAATTAAAAGGATTGGACCTAAGGTTCTTAAAACAAGTGTTGGGTTAGACAAGGCAAAGGTTTCTTTATTTTCTGGACAGGGTAAATTGTTAAACCTTTCCGTAGGAAATCCTGCTGGTTTTACCAGTTCATATCTTTTTAAAGTAAAAAAGATGGCTATCAAGTTCGAACCAATGTCCGTGTTTAAAGATATGGTTATAATCGATGAAATTTATATAGATTCACCATACATTGTCTATGAATATAGGGGAAAAAAGAGCAATTTAGAGGTATTTCAAAAAAATATTGCCGGTGAAACAAAAGTGAGTAATAATAAGACTAAAGGTGTAATATCAAAAAAGAAAACACAAAAACACATATTAATTAGAGATTTGATTATTAGAAATGCTCAGGTAGAGGCTATTTTCCCAGATTTGGGATTAAAGAAGCAAGTGATATTAAAAGGGATTCATCTAAAAAATCTTGGTGGAAAGGATAAATCTCAAAAGCAGATATTTTCTTATATTATTAAATCTGTTGTTTCCCAAATTCTCCCTACAATTGCCCCTACGGTTGAAGCTCTAAAAGCCAACATAAAACAAATAAAGGGTAAGATTAAAGAGCAGGTAAAACA
>NZ_JBMYBT010000041.1:0-12303 GCF_053993635.1 Desulfothermus sp.
AAATTGCATTTAGGCTGGGGTTAAAATTCTAAAATTAAAAAGGAGGTGTTAGAAATGGCAGTAAACTATCCAAAACTTGGTAATAAGGTTATTGCTAAGGTCATTGGGATGCAGGGACAGTGCAGTATAGGCATGAAAGAAGGGGAAGAGTATGAACTAAGTATCCATAAATGTGGAGATTTTTGTGGTTTTTTTTATCATAATCTATTTGGAATAATCAATATTCTGCAATTTGGAGGCTCTTTTCCTGTGATGGAATGGGAATGCCCAAATGGCAAAAACAAGGTAAAAGTGCAGCTGAGAGTAGAAAAGCAATAGAGGAACGTAGGATAGTAGTGAATTTTGAAAAGGGAGTCTATGATTTGAAAGACTCCCTTATTTTTATCCCCAATATTTTGAGTACGGAAGAACTTAAAAATCTATTGAAATCCATTTTAAACTTATTGCCCAAAACAGAAAAATAAAAGCTAACAATAGGATCACTTGCCGCCATTTTGCTGTGCCCTTTGGGATTGCTCCATGTCGGTAAGTGAGCCTGGGAATCGGATAAAAATAAAATGAAAACTAAAAAGCTCTTTATCTTTATTATTTTGTTATGGTTGCTATTGATTACAGCATCCTTTTTGTGGAATTACATAAATGCAAAAAATGAGCAAAGAAATATTGCCTTTCAGACAGCAAGAAGTTTTTTTGACCTCATTGAGATAACTCGCCTCTGGAATGCGCGTCACGGCGGTGTGTATGTTCCGATTACTAAAAAAACATTACCAAACCCATATCTCCATGTACCAATGAGGGATATTCGGGTAAATGCCAATTTGACCCTGACAAAGATAAACCCTGCGTATATGACCCGGCAGATTTCTGAGATTGACAAAAAATATAATGGCGTACAATTTCATATCACCAGCCTCAAGCCTATTCGTCCACAAAATAAGCCGAGTGCAAGAGAAAAACAATTTTTAAAAGAATTTGAACAAGGTATAAAAGAAAAAGGAGTGTTTATCCAAAAAGGAGGAAAAATATATTTTTTTTATATGGCTCCTTTAATAACTAAAAAGGCTTGTTTGAAATGTCATGCTAAACAGGGATACAAGGAAGGAGATATCCGAGGAGGTATTAGTGTGACGGTGCCTTTTGCTATGAACATCCCATTTTTACCTCTATTGATTGGGCATATTTTTATAGCTCTTATAGGCATAGTGGGCATCATCGTTGCAAGAAAAAAATTAAATCAAGCCTATGACACAATACAAAAGCAGGCTGTAATTGACACTCTGACAGGGATTCCGAATCGTCGCAGTTTTTCACAAACTTTATTAAAAGAATTCAAGCGTAGTTATAGAAATAAGGAACCTTTATCCGTTATAATGTGTGATATAGATAATTTTAAAATGTACAATGATACTTATGGTCATATCAAAGGAGACATGTGTTTGCAAAAAGTAGCTCAAGCGATAAAGGCATCTCTCAAAAGACCTACTGATTTTTGTGCTCGCTATGGCGGTGAAGAGTTTGTCGTTATATTGCCCAACACACCTATTGATGGTGCAATACATGTTGCGGAGAGAATACGGTCAAATGTCGAAAAAATGAAGATTTTGAACAAGAATTCCTTGCCGTCACGAATTATAACCTTGAGCTTGGGCGTAGCAAGCTCGGAAGGACTTACCCCATTTAAGCCTGAAACTATAATCAAGAATGCAGATACCGCATTGTACAAGGCCAAGGAAAAAGGTAGAAATCAAGTTCAATCTTTTAAAGAAGTTACATAATCTTGTCCAATTGGGATCTTGCAGCGGCTACCTTTTTTAAACTAACCTTAAACCAAATTAGGCTCCATATATCTCATACACCTTTCTTTTGAGTGGTCCTTTAATTTCCTCAACTAGATTTGCGGATAGCTTGCACATCACTTTTTAGGGGGTGCTGTCTTGGGGATTATTTAAACTGGGCGTCTGTAAATATATCCCAAAGTCTTTTCATGCCCGTAACACTGTATCACAATTTACGCTTAGTTAAGATACTTTGATAAAAATTTTAATTTTATCTGAGGTAAGACAACTATTATAAAAATAAAAAATACTGAATCTGAGATTAATTCAATTTTTTTATAGACATTACGATTTAAAAGGTGCTATTTGATAGTTAATTCGTTGTTATATCTCTGAAATAGATAGCTGGCTGAGTTTAGATGTATTAACATTTAAACAAACAATAATGTTTGCGTGGGGAATGGGTGTATTACAAAAATGGATGTGAAAAAAAGGAGGTGAGATCTATGAAACACATAAGTCGGAGGGAATTTCTGACAAGTATAGGGGTGGCTGGCACGAGTATGTTTCTTCCAAAAGATTCACAGGCCTGGAAATCCAGGGCACCAGAGAATCCTTTTGCTTGTTTAGTTGATGTAACACGATGTATTGGATGTAGAAAATGTGAATTAGCATGTAATGAAGCAAATAATCTGCCTGAACCAGAAAAGGATTTTGAAGATAAAACTGTATTTGAGGAAAAGAGAAGACCAAGTGACAAGGCCTTTACTGTTGTAAATAGATTTTTTTCCAGCAAAAAACAAGATAAAGAAGGAAATCTACTGCCTACCTATGTCAAAATACAATGTATGCATTGCCAGGATCCTGCTTGTGCTTCTGCATGTATTACAGGTGCACTAAGTAAACAACCAAATGGTGCTGTCTATTATGATGTAAAAAAATGTATTGGATGCAGATATTGTATGGTTGCATGTCCTTTTGAAATTCCTGCTTATGAATACTTTAATCCTATTACTCCCCGGGTTAGAAAATGCACTTTTTGTTTTGAAAGAATTTCTAAAAAAGGAGGAAAGCCTGCTTGTGCTTCTGTTTGTCCTACTGAGGCCATTACTTTTGGCAGAAGAAAAGACCTATTGCAAATAGCTAAAAATAGAATAAAACAAGATCCTGGAAGGTATATAGATCATATCTATGGAGAAAAAGAAGTTGGTGGCACTTGTTGGTTGTACATTTCAGGCCAGCCAATGGAAGAACTTGGTTTTCCTTCTGTACCAAAAAGGCCTATTCCTAAACTTACTGAAACAATTCAATCCACTTTGTTTACTTATTTATGGTCACCTATTGTATTATTTGGTGTATTAAGTGGAATAATGGCAATAAATAAACATAAGGAGGAGGGAAATGAAAAATAGACCTCGTCCACTTCTGGATACTCCTTTTTGGACTCCTGGAATGTTGGTGGCAACTGGATTTATGATAGCAGGAATTATAGTCTTAGCTTTCAGATATACCAAAGGACTTGGTTATACAACTAATTTAAGTTATAGTTATCCTTGGGGTATCTGGATAGCAATTGATGTAGCGTCGGGGGTTGCCCTTGCAGCAGGAGGATTTACTACTGCTTTTTTGGCTCACATACTGGGGAAAAAATTTTACAAACCTATTACCCGTCCAGCCTTACTAACAGCTGCCTTGGGATATACCTTTGTAGCTTTGGGTGTATTTGTAGATATTGGACGCTCCTGGGCAATATGGAAACCTATTATTTTTCAAAACCATACATCTGTTTTATTTGAAGTAGGTATGTGTGTAATGACATATTTAACTGTATTGTGGATAGAATTCTTACCTGTAATTGCAGAAAGATATGGTGAAAAAATTTCAATTTTAAAGTCTTTGAATAAAGGATTAGATAAATTTATGTGGATATTTATTGTACTAGGGGTTGTTTTATCTTGTATGCACCAGTCTAGTTTAGGTACATTATTGTTAATAGCTCCAACAAAATTATCTTCTTTATGGTATACTCCTATACTTCCACTTTTATTTTTAACCTCAGCATTTGCTGTGGGATACCCAATGGTAATTGTAGAGACAACTATAGCCACCTCATCTTTAAAATTATCTTCAGAAATGGATATTTTGAGTAAGTTATCTAGAATAGTAATTATTTTGCTTGGCATTTATATTGCTCTTAAATTGGGAGATTTAATATATAGAGGAAAATTTTGGAATATGTTTGATGGCACAGGCCAAAGTAATTCATTATTAATTGAAATAGTTTTTGGAGCTATAGTCCCATGGATTATGTTACTTTTTGATAAAGTTAGAAATTCAAGAAGGTTACTTTTTATTGCGAGTTTACTTATTGTTTTAGGAGTCCTTTTAAATAGAATAAATGTGTTTATAGTTGGTTTTAATCCTCATTTTGCTAAATGTACTTATTATCCTTCCATAGGAGAAATATTGGTAACTTGTTCATTTGTTTCTGCTATATTTTTCTTATATCGTGTGTTTGTGACATTTTGTCCTGTAATTTCTGCTCCAAAAGAAGGAGGTAGAAAATGAAAAAAATTATATTCTTACTAACTATGTTATGTCTTGTTGTGAGTAATTCTTACAGCTCTCCTGATGCAACTACAAAAATAAGAAAAGATTATCACCCAAGACCTTCAACATGGGTACCTAAAGATCACATAAAAGCTTTAAAATTAGCTCAAAAGAAATATGAATTTGTAAAAGATGTATTTAAAGAAGATATAATATTAAGGCAAATGAGGTTTAGACATTTGGGTATAGGAATAAAGGACATAAAATCCACTTATATGGTACTGCAAAGTCCTTTTGTAAATACATATGAAGATATATATGGACCAGTAAGGTTTATGCATGGAACTCATGCAAAGACTTTAAATGAAAATTGTGTTATATGTCATCATTATAGTCCAAAGGATTCACCAAATAAAATACTTCCATGTAGGGCATGTCATCAAGATGCCTTTAATCCAGAACATGCGGGGAGAATAGGATTAAAAGCTGCATATCATCAAAGGTGTATAGGATGTCACAAGCAAAGGCAAAAAGGTCCTATTGGGTGTACAGGTTGTCATTTAAAAAATGTGCCAGATCATAAGAAACTTGTGAAACTACCCAAAGATCCTACACCTACTCAGGTTACACAGGAGTGTTTACGCTGTCATAAAAATGCAGGTCAGGAGATGTTAACATCTGCACATTGGTTGTGGAGAGGACCTTCTCCTTATACAGTAAATCATCTTAAGTGTACAAAACATGGGAAAGGAACAGATGTTTTAAATAATGACTGAATATCCCCAATTAGCAACGAGGCTCGTTGCACAAGTTGTCATGTTGGGTATGGATGGAAAGATTCTTCTTTTGATTTTTCAGATATGACAAAAATGGATTGCTTAATATGTCATGACCAAACTGGAAGTTACAAAAAAGCTCCTCCTAAGGCTGGAATGCCAGACAAACGTGTTGATTTAACTTATGTAGCTCAAAATGTGGGACATCCTAAAAGAAAAAATTGTGGTTATTGCCATTTTAGTGGTGGTGGTGGAGATGCAGTAAAACATGCAGATTTAAATTCTGCTCTATATTGGCCAAGTAGGACATGTGACGTACATATGGGTGGATATGGATTTGAATGTATTGATTGTCATAAAACTAAAAATCATAAGATTCCAGGAAGAAGCATGTCTTCTCCTGTGGTAGAAGGTGTTTTTACGTGTGAGGATTGCCATTCTAATACTCCCCATTATCGCAATAAACTTTTAAGCCATCATTTAAATAAGCACTGTAAAACCATAGATTGCAACACATGTCATTCTCCTATTTATGCCAAGTGTATACCAACCAAGGTATGGTGGGATTGGTCTACTGCTGGAGACAAAAAAAGAGGGATAGAAAAAGGTAAATATGGTAAACCAACATATCACTTTAAAAAAGGAAGTTTTCGCTGGAAGGAGTCAGCAAAACCTGTTTATAAATGGTTTAATGGTTATGTTAAAAGGATGTTTATAGGAGATAAAATAAATCCAGATGCCAGGGGATTTGGTCCTAAAGAATCTCTTAGTTATGAGGAAAAACAGAAGTTAGTCTTTACTAATATTGTAGAACCAATAGGATCAATAAAAGACCCTATGTCTAAAATAACTCCTTTTAAGGTCATGAAAGGAATTCAAGGAGCAGATGCCAAATATAGATATTTACTTATTCCCCATTTATTCCCGTACAATAAAGAAGACAAAAGTGCATATTGGAAAAATTTTGACTGGCAAAAGAGTTTTAAAGAAGGGATGAAAAAGGCAGGATTAAAATATAGTGGAAAATATATGTGGGTAGGAACCAGGATGTATTGGAGGATTGAACATGAAGTAATGCCTAAAGAGTATGCTTTGTCGTGCGTACAATGTCATGAAAGCCTGAAGGGAGAAAGAACCTGTAATAGGTGTCATCAAGATAATAGAAATGTAGAATTTAAAAAATTAGCGTTTAAAGGGATAGATTTTAAATACTTGCATATGAAAGGAAGAGATGTACAAAAGTTAATAGGACAAACTGATTATATTAATTTTAAGGCCCTTGGATATAAAGGAGATCCTATTATATATGGAGGAAGATTTACCCAGCTTCCTTTGGGATATAAAAAGTAATATGCTTTATTAAAAAACAGGGAGCCTTAATAAAGACTCCCTGTTTTATTTACATCCTTATCAATAAAAAAACAATAGCTCTCCAATAAACTAAGTTATAAAATGGGGTAGCCATGTTACCAATTTGGGAAACGCAAGTAACAAAAATATTACTATTATAAAAATAGGTAAAAATATAATAACTCCTTTAATAACTTTGGCTAAATTTAATTCTTTATCCATGGCAGATACAATAAAGACATTTATTCCAACAGGAGGTGTAACAGCTCCCATAGTGGTAATAAGAGTAATCCATACACCAAACCATATTGGATCGTAACCTAGAGATTTTGCCACTGGAAAAAATATAGGAATGGTTATAAGAAGAAGTGCTAGTGCATCCATTATAGCGCCACCAATTAAATATATCAAAAAAACCAGTCCCATAATAATCCAACTTGGTAGGTTTAAGGATGTTACATAAGATGCAGTATCATAGGGAATCCTTGTAATAGTTAAAAACCTTCCAAATATCACAGCACCAAGTATGATTACATAAATCATACACGAAATTTTTAAAGTATCATAAATAGCATTAAATAATTCTTTAAATCCAAGATTTTTTCTAAAAAGGCTAATCATTAATGCCAAAAAAGTTCCAGCTGCTCCAGCCTCGCTAGGGGTAAATATTCCAAATGATAATCCTCCTATCACAAGTGCAAAAAGTAAAAACACTTCCCAGAAACCAAATAATGCCTTGATCTTGTCTTTTAAAGATGTAGGACTCCCGCCTGGGACAAGGGATGGAATCACCTGGCAGATTATTAGGATACCAAGAAGAAATCCAAATGTGAGCAAAATTCCAGGGATAACTGAGCCTAAAAATAGGTCCCTTATTGATTGTCCTGTCTGCAGACCAATTATTATGAGCACAACACTAGGGGGAATAAGCACACCCAGGGTGGCGCCAGTTGCCACAACTCCTGCACTAAATGCCGGGTCATAGCCATATTTTTTCATCTCAGGCAAGGCCACAGTGGCCATGGTAGCAGCTGTTGCTGTATTTGATCCACATATTGCAGAAAATCCAGCACAGGCAATTATCGTTGCCATGGCCAACCCGCCTTTGATCTCACCAAGGATGACATTAGCCCATCTATACATCCTTTTATTTACTCCTGAATAAAAACATATCTGCCCCATAAGTATAAAAAGCGGGATAACAGTCAGCCCATAAGAAGAAAGCACTTTCCACGTCTCTTCTCCTATCATGCCCAGGGCTGCATTAAAATTAATACATATCCAAAAACCTAAAAATCCAACTACACCCATGGCAAAGCCAACTGGTATTCTCAAAAAGAACATAGTGACTAATAAAACTATAATTCCTGCAATCCCAATTGATGTAAAATCCATGGACCCCTTCCAATAGAATGATTTTTAGCTAATGAGACAAATACATTAAAACACGTTATGCCTATTTTTTTAAAAAATTAAATAACATAAAAATTATTAAAAATAATACTCCAAATGCGCAAATAAATATAACTGGATAATAAGGAATATGGAGAGTTTCAGATAACTCTCCATACTCCTTTATTGAAAATCCCAGTTGAAATAGCTTATAACAAATAAGGGATAAAAAACTGATAGATAAAATCAATGTTACAAAATCCAGAAATGGTTTTATTTTGTTAGGTAGTTTTTCATATAAAAGTCCAATGGTTATATGTCCTCCTTTTTGTTCAGTTTCAAGGAGAGACAGACTACAAACAATAGCACCTAAAAATCCCATGATTTCAAAGGTGCCTTTTATGGGATGCCCAAAAAATCTAAATATAATATTTGACGTTGCAAGTAACATCATTAGTATTAACATACATCCTGCAACAATATTTAAATATTTATTTAACTTATCTATAATTTTAAAGGACATGGCAACTACGCCTTTACAATGCTTTAATGTTCATATTTACTTTTAAATTTATAAACGTCTTTGAGTATTTCATCTGCAGATAAATTTGCTTTATTAGCCATTTTTTTCCATTTAAGTATAACTTTTTTTAGTAACTTATTAGCTTTTTGCATATCTTGTTTTGAGAAATAAAATAGCTTTGCATTATATTTTTCTTTTGCGTATTGAATTGCCTCTTTTACGTGGTTGTCCATATATTCACCAGTCCATGCAGCATGTTCTTTTGAAATTTCATCTATAGCTTTTTTTACATCAGCAGGGAGCTTTTCCCATTTCTTTTTGTTCATTACCACAGCAAATGGATATACCTGAAAATTGGTGATGGTCTCATATGGACAATAAGAGGCAAAATTAAGGTCTTTTAAAACCTCTAAAGATGAAAGTAGTCCTTTAACAATTCCTTTTTGAATGGCTTCAGGTGTCTCAGACATGGGCATAGATACAGGAGTTGCCCCAAGAAGTTCTAAAATTTCAGATGCAGTACCAGATGCCCTGAGCTCAAGACCTTTTAGGTCTGATAACTTCTTTATGGGTACTTTTGACATAATATTAGAGGGAGCAGATGTAAAAAGTGTTATTACTTTTACTTTTGAAAATTCTTTTGGTTTGTATTTATTATAAATTTCCCACAAAACCAAGGATGCTGTTTTGGAGTCTTTAAAACCTAAAGGAAGACCTATAACTGTTGTTAAAGGGAAAACCCCAGGTTGATATGACATGCAGAGGCATCCAATATCTGCTTGCCCTTGAATTACGCCCCTGAACATGTTTTTTGCCCCGAGTAATGTGCCTCCTGGAAATGTGAGGATCTGAACCTTATTGTGTGTCCTTTTTTCTATCTCTTTTTTCCACCTTTCCATTTGCACGCAGGGAAATGTGGAAGCTGGTGGGAAATTGGCATAGGTGAGACGAATAGTCTTTGCCTTAACCTGGATAGGTAAACTCATACAGATAATTACAAAAATAAAGCACAAAACACTCTCAAAAGATACCTTTCTGTTCATGATTAACCTCCTGATTTTTTAGTATGTTAGATTAAAAAAAAGGCCGCAGATTTAATTTCATCTGCGGCCTTTGCCTATTTTCTTTTTCAACTATATTTTACCTAGGCCAGACCGCACCTCTCCTTAAAAACCACAACCATTGCCAGTTAAAGGAGAAGGATGCGTCTGAAACCATTTTATACATGGAGAGATACATAGTAAAAAAATTATTCTCTTGTCAAGAAAAGTTTTGTAGAAACAGCAAATCTCGGCAAGGGGCAAATTAGAACATTTTATGTATTCTATGCCCTTAATTCAAATTAAACAAAACAACCCTTCTTAATCCATTGTTTATCTCTTAATATAACAATATTTTCCAAATATTGTTTTTTAACAATTAACTGTTTTTCTGTTTTACACTCCCCCAGTCTGCAGATAATGTGCGGGTATTATAAACAATTTTAAACAGGAGGTAAATATTGTGAAAAAGTTATGTTCATTGTTTTTAAGTTTTATATTTTTATTTTATGGTTGTGCTACCATTGTGAGTAAATCCGATTATCCTGTTTCCTTTAATACTAATCCTTCTGGTGTCATAGTTCTGGATTCTTTTCTCCAGCTAAATACAATGTTGATTTTGAGTTGCCAAATAGGATAAAGAAAACTATTACATTAAGTGTTATATTAGATGGATGGTATATAGGTAATCTTCGTATCCTAGGCCTAATTTTTTTAAGGAGGTATTACAATGCCAAATTTTATAGTGTCGCCATGTGGTACTAGTTTGTTAACTGGTGGGGCAAATAATCAGGTTAGAAGTCTAATTTCAAAATATGCAAATTATAAATATTTAGAAGAGATAGATCAAAGGGATAGGACAGTGTTACTCAATCGAATTAGTGAAGTAAGGGATGTAATTTTAAAGCTTTCTCCAAAAGATATTGTGAGATATTCAGCAGAGTTAAATGCATTAGTCAAATACTATAATGGAATTTTAAAACAAGAAGACTATCATTTTTTGTTGTGTACTGATACTTTTTTAGGAGAACAGACAGCTACAATGATAAAAGAATGGTTAGAAAAAAATAATATAACAAATGTACATCTATATAGACAAAAGGATTTGCAAACAGACAATATAGAAGCATTCCAGCTTGCATTAAGTGAATTAGTTGATACCTTTGACAGGATGCTACCAGGATATAAGGAGAAAAATTTTCATATAGTATTTAATCTCACTGGAGGATTTAAGAGTGTACAGGGTTTTTTACAGGCAATTGGTATGTTTTATGCTGATGAGATAATTTACATATTTGAATCAGGATCTTCACTTCTAAAAATTCCAAAACTTCCAGTTAAAATAGATACACAAGGTGTAATTGAACAAAACATCACACTATTTAGGCAGTTAGAACTAAGATTAATTACATGTAATGATGCTAAAGTGTTACCTGAGATATTTATAACCCGCTTTGAAGAAGATGTAGATTTTTCTACGTGGGGGAAAATTGCTTGGCTAAGGGCAAAAGATAGTCTGTATCAAAAGAAACTTTGGCCAGAACCTACAAATAAAATCAAATTCTCAGAAAAATTCAAAAAACAGATAAATATACTTTCTTCAGATAAAATCAGGGAAATAAATATTAGGGTTGACGATTTAGCATTGGCTCTAGCAGGAAATGAGAAAAAGCTTAATAGACTTCGTTTTAAACAAATTAAGGGGAAACCCAAAGACAAATCTGATTATGAATTTTATGCATTTACAGGCACGGACAAAAGGTGCTATGGCCATTTTGAAGAAGAGGTTTTTGTAATTGATGAACTTGGAGAACATCTTTAAGAGTATAGGATTATGTTAAAATATAGTGTGTTGGATTTTATCTGTGAATTTAAAACAAAGGCAATCTTTCCTACATTTAAAGGTAATGTACTTAGAGGGGCATTGGGAAATAGTCTAAGACAGATTTGTTGCCCAATAAAAAGAATGGATTGTAAAGATTGTATTTTATTTTCTAGTTGTATTTATTTTTATATTTTTGAGTCAAAGCTAATAAAGAGGCCAAAGGGAAGTCCTTCCACGCCACACCCATTTGTGTTGGATTCATTTGATATGGAGAAGACTCTATACATGCCAGAAGAGTATTTTTCTTTTAGATTAATCCTGTTTGGGGGTGCAGTAAAGTGGATTCCATACATAGTATATGCTGTTACTTATATGGGAGAAAGAGGGATAGGTAAAGGTAGAAAAGATGGTCTGGGTCGTTTTGATTTAAAATGCGTAAAACAGGATGGAAATAAAATTTATACATCTAAAACAAAGGTTTTAACAAATATTGAAGCAGATAATTATCTTGAATTGCATGATTCAGAAGTAGAGATGAGTAAACTTCAGGTAGATTTTATTACACCATACAGGGTAAAGTTTAAAAACGCTCTTGTTTCTTCATTTGACTTTGGAATTTTGATTAGAGCAGCACTAAGAAGAATTTCCAATTTAGAATTCCATTTTTTAGGTGAAGAACCAGATTTAGATTACAAGGGTTTAGTACATAGGGCAAACAATATAGAATTATTATCTGAAGAAAAACAATGGATAGACCTCTCACGTTTTAGCTTTAGACAGGGATCTAAAATGAAGATTGGAGGTCTTGTTGGACGAGCTATTTATAAAGGAAAATTATCTGAATTTTATCCACTTTTAAAATATTGTGAAATAGCACATGTTGGAAAACAAACTTCCTTTGGTTTTGGTAAAATAAAATTAACTATTTTATAAAATAAAAAGGCAACTATCATGAGGTATTTGATAATTTATGATATTTCAGATGAAAAACGTCTTTTAAAGGTTGCTAAGACAATGGAGGATTTTGGGAAAAGGGTTCAAAAATCCAAATTTGAGATGGAATTAACAAAAA
>NZ_JBMYBT010000042.1:0-25675 GCF_053993635.1 Desulfothermus sp.
GGTACAATTCCAATTAATTCAACTACTCTGGGAAGGGAATTTGTTAAGGTGGCAATATATAATAAATCAGATATTCCCAGTTGATGTGGAGAAATTCTGGTTCTATAGAAATTGGGACGCTCAATTAGATTTATCAGCACTACATCTCCTGGTTTTGTGCCCTGCTTTTTTATTGCATCGAATATAAAGACTGCCTCTTTGTTTTCTATAAAACTTAAAAGTTCCATCCCACTAGTTCCACCGTCTACAACCTCTAGAGATTCAGGAATATGGTATTTCTCCTGTAATCTCTCAACTGCCCTAACTCCAGCGCCCTCATCACTCATCAAAATATTTCCAACCCCCAGGATAAGGACCTGGGGGTCTTTTTTATGTACATTCATTAACTACAATACCCTTACCTTTACAATTTCGCTATTGTCTTCATCATGGAGATGGACAGCACAAGCAATGCATGGATCAAAGGAATGGATAGTTCTTATAACTTCTAAAGGCTTTTTGGGGTCTGCTATTGGATTTCCAATCAATGATGCCTCATATGGTCCCAACTCATCTTTGTGGTTCCTTGGACCAGCATTCCAGGTTGATGGAACGACTGCCTGGTAATTATCTATCTTTCCATCTCTAATTACAACCCAGTGAGAAAGGATACCCCTTGGGGCCTCATGGAACCCAAACCCTTTAATTTCACCTTTTGGGAATTTTGGTGAATTAAATGTGTCATAATCACCTTTGCCAATGTTTTCAACAAGTGCAGTCCACAATTCATCAAGTGTATCGGTCAAAACTGCTGCCCTCACAGCCCTTGCTGCATGACGACCAATGGTGGAATGAAGGGCCTCTATTCCAATTTTGGTTCCTGCAATTTGAGAAGCGATATTCAATGCTGTATTTAAGTACTTCTTTGTTGGTTCATGCCCTGCTGCATACATGCAAAGCACATGGGCAAGTGGACCAACCTGAGCAGGTTTATCTTTAAAGTTTGGAGATTTTACCCATGAATATTTCTCGTCCTCATCATATCCTGTATAATCTGGCTTTGTTTCCTCAACCCATGGATGACGATTCCAATCACCATCATACCAGGAATGTTTAATGGACTCTTTGACATTTTCTCTAAAGAATTCATCATTAAAGGATTTAATCTCTTTAAATGTGCTAATATCACCTTTCTCAATGTATCCACCGGGGAGCAAGAACTTTGTACCTTTTTCATCCATTGGGAGGTCAGGAACACTTAAGTAATTTAGAACACCAGCTCCATATTTTGTCCAATCAGCATAAAATGCACCTACAGCGGCTACATCTACTAAATAAACCTTCTTTACAAAGTCCTTGATCTTGTCAATTAAGGCCTTTATATGGAGCAGTTGTTCCATGGTTAATGGAGCAGGAGAATTGGGGTCAACTGGGTTGGCCACGCCACCAACAGCCAAATTTTGGATGTGTGGATTTTTACCTCCCAAAATTGCGACTATTTTATTAACTTCCCTTTGACAATCAAGGGCCTGGAAATAGTGCACAGCGGCAAGGAGATTTACTTCTGGTGAAAGTTTCATTGCTGGATGTCCCCAATATCCGCTTCCATACACACCAAGCTGACCAGATGCGACAAATTTTCTCAGCCTATCCTGAATTGCCTTAAATTCATTGTAGCTATTCTTTGGCCAATCAGAAAGTTGTGATGCCAGTTTTGCAGCCTTTTTAGCATCAGCATTTAAGGCAGATACCAGATCCACCCAGTCTAAAGCAGATAGATGATAAAAATGGGTCATATGGTCAAAAATTCCATGGGCTGCAACAATCAAATTTCTGATGTACTGGGCATTTAAAGGTACTTCGAGATCAAGTGCATTTTCAACTGCACGAACAGATGCAATGGCATGGACAGTGGTACATACACCACATATTCTCTGGGTAAAAACCCAGGCCTCTCTAGGATCTCTGCCCTTTAAAATAACCTCAATCCCCCTCCACATCTGTCCTGATGACCAGGCATTTTTTACCTTTCCATCATCTACTTCTACATCGATCCTTAAGTGCCCTTCTATCCTTGTAATTGGATCTATTGTTATCCTCTTTGCCATATTTATCACTCCTTAATTATTTTTTATTTTTTAGATGGTAAAGCCAGTACAGGAAACCTTTTAACAAAATATAAATACCCAAGAATTTCTACTGCTATTATTCCAAAAGTAATTATTAGCTCCGGAGTTGTTGGAAAATAGTGCCAACCATTACCAGGGTTTAGACCAATAATATATGCATCAAATCTATAAAGGCCTGCCCCCATAAGCACGCAAAACGCAGCAATAAACACCTTTTTCACATTTTGTCTGTTTTCTGGTTTCCAGAGGAGCCTTAAAGCAATTAAAAGAAGGAGAGTTTCTATAAGGAACATATTGCCTGGAAGATCAAATCTAAAAATGTGGGAAAGAGCTCCCCTTGCATTTATGTCCTGAATCCTGATAAGGAGAAATATTCCAATTAGCCAGGGTATTACCCCTGATATTTTAGTGAGCAATTTAAACTCGTGGGTATTTTTAAAAGCAACTCCAGCCACACAGGTCTCAAAAATAACTATCGCATACCCCATCATAATAGCACAAATTAAAAAGAAAAATGGGAGAAGCTTAGACCAATAAAGTGGAGAGAGCTTTGAACCAGCAAGCATCATAAGAGTCCCCAAGGACGACTGGTGCATGGTTGGTAGTAACATGCCCAGGGCAACAAATATAAACAGCACTCTGTTCAACTTTTCTTCAATCTCCTCAGCATTAAATCTCTTTCTAATGCCAGGGTGTTTTATTAGCACAGGAGAAAACTCAATCCATAGTACACATACATAAGAGGCTATACAAACTGCTACTTCAAGCATTGGGGAATGCAAATTCATGTGCCAGGGCATGAAAATATTGAACATGTTCCAATATCTACCAATGTCGAAAAAAATTGATACTGCAGCCAGGGTATAACCCAACATACTGGTGAGTATTGCTGGTTTAAGCAGGGGGGTGTATTCGCCTTTGTTAAATATATATATTAAAATCGCCATTGCGTATCCACCACACGCAAATGCAGTACCTACATTTACATCATAAGCAATCCACAGTCCCCAGGGGAATCCATCATTCATACCTGAGACTGCCCCGAGTCCATATATAAAACGTTTCAGTAAAAATACACCTGCCAGCAGGATAACTATTACCCCAAGAATAAAGGGTACCGTTATAACCCTGCTGTTTAATGGCTTTGCATTTGACATATCAAACTCCTTGAGATGTTTTTAATTAATCGTGAACTCCTCTCTTTTTCACCAAATAAGCCAGTCCACCAAAAGCAGCTATTGGATAAAGTAAATACTTATAAAGTCCCATACTAACGCCTTCGAGATCTTCCACATAAGATTTTTTCCTGAGTTCTGGCAGACCAAGTTTAACAAAGTCAATACCCGCTAAAATCATACATTGAGAGCCTCCCAATTCGTCTAAACCATATATATGCTTTATGTAAGGTTTTGCCTTATGAACTTTTGTTTTTCCTGATTCAATGTGATTTACTGGAAACTCATAATATTCCCCAGGTTTCATCATAAGGCGCCTGTGGGCTTCTTCCCTTAATTTTTCAACTGGTCCAAAAAGGGATGCCCCAGTTGGACATACAGCACAACATGCTGGATACCCGCCTTTTTCCAATAAATGATAGCATAGCTGACATTTTCTAATCTGCGGAAATGGAGAATCCCATTCAAATTTTGGTATGTTATATGGACAGGCTACCTGACAATATCTACAACCAATACATGCAGAAGGATCATAGGTAACAATTCCAGTTTTTTCATCTTTATGGAGGGCTGTAACAGGACATGCAGCAGCACAAGCAGGCTCTAAACAGTGCATACATTGCCTTTTTATAAAGGCAAATTTATCGCCCTCTTTATACATCTTTATAATATTATATGTCTTTGAAGACAGATCTATAGGGTTGTCCCATGTCTTTTGATCACCTGTATGTTCATATGGGAGATTATTGGCCTTTTTACATGCCACCATACACGATTGACAACCAATACACAGATTGGAATCATATAAAATTCCAACTGCATTAGGTGGTAATTTTTCGGTTTTAGAAGCCTTGGCATCCTCAACTAAGGTACCAGCACCAAGGGCAACTGTTCCACCTACTACAGTTTTTAAAAAGCCACGCCTTGAGACACTCATACCAACCCCCTTTATTTTTCTTCTTCTGATTTTATTCTTGTGACTGTAACTGCAGCAGCACCTGCAGCAGCACCAATAGCAGCTCCCACTAATCCAGCAGCTGTACCAGAAACCTTGCCACCCCTTTCATATTTTATTTTCGCAGGAGTAGCTGCGGGGGTAATCACACTATCTTTTTTAATATCAGCTTCAACAAACAGAGGAATATTGAAACCTACGCCCTTTTCACTACAACCAAAACATGGATGCCCACAACGAACAGGCCACATTCCAACATCATTGAACTGGAGTATGGAACAATTATTATAGGTAACTGGACCTTTACAACCTAATTTATATAAACACCACCCCTTACGGTGCCCTTCATCTCCAAATTTCTCGGCAAATCTTCCTGCATCAAAGTGGGGTCTTCTCTCACAATTTTCATGTACAAGCCTGCTGTAGGCAAATTTCGGCCTACCAAGGTGATCTAACTCAGGTAACTTTTTGTATGTAATAAAATAAGCTACAGTTGATAGGAAATTATATACATTTGGTGGACAACCAGGAATAGTGACTACAGTCTTATCTTTCAAGACTTCAGGAGCACCTTTTGCTCCAGTTGGATTTGGATCAGCTGCAACAATACCACCCCAAGACGCACATGAACCAACGGCTATTATAGCCCCTGCCTTTTCTGCCATCTCCTTAACAATTTTCACAAAAGGCTTTCCGCCAATCTGACAATAGACACCATCATCTTTTGTGGGTATGGCTCCTTCTATAACCAGAACAAACTTTCCAGCATTCTCCTCTACTGACCTTTCCATAAACTCCTCAGCTTGCTTTCCTGCTCCAGTATTTAAGGTCTCGTTGTAATCAAGGGAAATCAGATCTAAAATCAGATTATCCAGAGTGGGATGGGAAGACCTAAGAAGAGCTTCTGTACAGCCAGTACACCCTTGTCCTGAAATCCATATAACTGGTGGCCTTTTGCTGCTGATCATGGCATTGGCAATTTTTTCTCCAGCAGATAGCGGCAATCCCATACTAGCCGCCATTACAGTACAATACTTTAAAAAATCTCTTCTAGAACATAAACCAAAAACATTTTTCTGGGATTTTTCTTTCATTTTCCCCCCCATATAAGTTTAAAAATTAAACACCCAACACCCTTCATTTTTTTAATAAGAATTCAATTTGCATATCATGCATAAAATGCACACACAAATTTTACTTAATTAAAGATTTTTTATCTAATTTTTTTTATTTTTTCAAGAAAAAAAGGATTGTAAACATATTAATATCATTAACTTTATGTTCAACTTCAAGTAATAGACAAACAAATTTAAATTATAATTAGTTATAATTATAAAGCTATACTATCTCCAAACTTTAGCTCCAATATTAACCTTGAATTACAGCTCCAGGCAAAAATATCAATAAAATCACTATATTAAATCAAATATACCAAAACTTATTGCAAATCAATGTTAACAAAAGCATTCCTATTTAAGGGAACAAAAATCATCAAAAAAACATTGACAAACAAAAACATTCTTTTACAACAAAGACAGCAAAAATAACTTACTATTATTAATAGTATTAATAATTCCATTTTTTTTATTAAAATTATTGTCCTTGACAAATAAGAGTAGTAGAAATAAATTTATTCACTTTGCATTTGAGGTTTTTATGGAACAGATTTATTGTATTAGGCTTAAAGACATTCCTTCAAAAGGACTTAATTTAGCTATAGACGACCAAAACATATGGTTAGATCCTATAAGGGAGTATGAACTCCCCTATAAAATAAAAGAAGATTTTTGTGTGGAGGTCTTTATACAAGTCGAAGGAGATTGTTGCATATTAAAAGGGCTCCTCAAAGGGACGATAGAGACCTTGTGTGATAGGTGCCTAGAAAAGGCAGAGGTAAAAATTGAAGATTTCTTTAGAATAATCGAAAAACCCAAGGATAGGGATTCGTTAGATATTTCCTTTATTCTGGAGAAAAATGGAGAGCTTTATTTAAATTTAAAAGGCCTATTGTGGGAAAGATTTGTATTGAATATTCCCCAAAAAATTTTGTGTAAAGAGGATTGCATGGGTCTTTGTCCAATATGTGGGGCAAATTTAAATATATCACGTTGCAATTGCGGAAAGGATTTAGGGGATCCAAGATTGGCAATTTTTAGAAAAATAAAAATATTAAGTGAGGGATAAAGCTATGGCAGTACCAAAAAAACGTACATCAAAATCAAAAAAGGGAATGCGTAGATCACATCATAGAGTACCTGTTCCCAATGTGATTGAGTGTGAGTGTGGTAATCCCACCCTGCCACATCGCGTGTGTCCATCTTGCGGAAAATATGCAGGAAGGGCCTATTTAGCAAAAGATGAAGACTAATAAATTAAAGCCACGTCTAGCAATTGACGTTATGGGGGGCGACCGAGGCCCCTCAGTTGTTGTTCCAGGGGCATTAAAAGCCGCTAGGGAAAATGGTCTTTCTCTTATACTCGTTGGCAGAGACATAGAGATAAGAGAGGAGTTGGAGAAGCATCAAACAGAAGGTATTGACATTGAGGTAGTACATGCAGACGATGTGGCAGACATGAAGGACAAACCTTCTTATATTTTGAGGCGTAAAAAAAACACTTCTATCCAAGTTGCATGTAATTTAGTTAAACAAAACAAAGCAGATGGAGTTGTGTCAGCAGGCCATACAGGTGTTACACTGGCATGTGGAATATTCTCCATCGGAAGAATAAAGGGCATTGATAGGCCAGGACTGGCAACAATAATTCCCAGGGAAAAACAACCTCTGATACTTATTGATGTTGGTGCGAACATTGATTCTAAACCAAGACACCTTGTACAGTTTGCAATTATGGCCGATATATTTGCCAAAAATGTTCTCAATGTAGAGTCTCCTTCTGTAGGGTTATTAAATATTGGAGAAGAACAGGGAAAAGGGAATGTACAGGTTAATGAGGCATATCAGCTTTTAAAAAACACTTCTTTAAATTTTATTGGTAATATTGAAGGAAGAGATCTTTTTACAAACAAGGTAAATATAGCTGTTTGTGACGGTTTTGTCGGGAATATTGCTTTAAAGTTATGTGAAGGACTGGCAAAGTCTTTTAGCGATGTTTTAAAAAAAGAGATTAAAAAAGGAATATTAACAAGGCTTGGAGGATTTCTTGCGAGACCAGCCTTTAAAAGGCTTATTCGTAGGTTTGACTATGAAGAGTATGGAGGAGCCCCTCTACTTGGGTTAAAGGGTTGTGTAATAGTATGTCATGGAAGCTCTTCTGAAAAATCCATAGCCCAGGCCATAAAAATGGGAGCAGCCTTTGCGAAGAGAAATATTGTAGAAAAAATCAAGGAACAGCTGGAGAAACATCCTGAGATAACTAGATTTTATAGATTAAAAAATATACTTTCTACTACAACAATTACTCCTAAAGAAACAACCGAAGAAGAAATAAAGAAACATGGAGTTAATAAAGAAGAATAATAATATGATTATCTTGGGGCTGGGACATTTTGTGCCAGAAGACGTTTTAACTAATAATCAACTAGAACAAATGGTGGATACCACTGATGATTGGATTACCTCTAGGACTGGAATAAAGGCCAGGAGGATAGTCAAAAAAGGAGTTGCTTGTTCTGATCTGGCCTATAATGCATCTCAAAATGCTCTAGATAATGCTAAGCTAGATCCTATTGATATAACTCACATTATAGTAGGAACATTTACTTCTGATTATTGCGCTCCTGCTACTGCGTGTATTCTTCAGGCAAAATTAGGCTCAAAAAAATGTGAAATGGCTATAGATATAGCGGCTGGTTGTTCTGGATTTACATATGGACTTGAACTTGCGCGGGGTATTATTGCCAACAAACCTGAAGCAAAAGTCCTTGTGGTTGGCAGTGAAGTATGTACATCTAGATTAAACTTCAAAGATAGAAACACCTGTGTTCTATTTGGTGATGGAGCTGGTGCTGCAATTCTCACAGGTAATAGAGAAGGCTATCCTCAAGTAATAGACATTAAATTAAAAACTATAGGTGAGCTCGGGCATTTGCTCATGGTTGGACTAGAAGGGGGATCTGCCGAACCCTTTGTTGTAGGCCAAAAGGTCAGTGAAAAATATTTTATTCATATGAACGGTAGAGAGGTTTTCAAATACGCGGTTCGGAGTATGAGCGAGCTTATTGATAATATAGTTAAAAAAAACAACCTTACGCCCGATGACATTGATCTCTTTATACCTCACCAGGCAAACTACAGGATAATTGAGGCTGTTGCAAAAAAAATTAACCTGCCAATGGAGAAAGTTTTTGTTAATGTTGATAAATATGGGAACACCTCTGCTGCCTCGGTTATTTTGGCACTTAGCGAAGCCTATTCATATGGGAAGATACAAAAGGGTGATTTGGTTTTGCTAGCTACTTTTGGCGCAGGGTTTACAGTAGCCAGTGTTATTATAAAATTTTAATAAATTTAAAGGGCAGTCTATGGGGAAAAATAAAAATAGCTTACCAAAGGCAGCCATTGTCACTGGAGGGTCAAGGGGAATAGGGAAGGCCATTTCCCTTAAGTTGGCTGAAAAAGGTTTCCTGGTCTATTTTACCTATGTCTCAAGGGACGATCTTGCCGAGGAAGTGGTTGCTGAGATTCAAAGTCGAGGTGGAGAAGCCAGGGCCTTTAAGGTAGATGTGAGCAAAAAAGAGGAAGTTGAGGATTTTTTTAAGATTAATATAAAAAACAAGGTTTCTTTAGATGTACTGGTAAATAATGCGGGCATAACAAATGATGGCCTTATCCTTCGAATGAAGGATGACCAATGGAATAAGGTAATAGGTGTCAATTTAACTGGCACTTTTTACTGCACTCAAGAAGCGGCCAAAATAATGGTTAGACAAAGATATGGTAGAATTATTAATATCACGTCTGTTGTTGCCCTTTCAGGAAATCCAGGACAGGCTAATTATTGCGCATCTAAAGCTGGAATTATAGGACTTACCAAAGCAGTAGCACTGGAGCTAGCTCCCAGGGGCATATTGGTAAACGCCATTGCTCCTGGGTTTATCACTACGGAAATGACAAAGGAACTTGACGAAAAGACCAGGGAAGCTTACCTATCAAAAATCCCCTTAAAGAGATTTGGTTCTCCAGAGGACGTGGCATGTTTAGTGGCATGGCTATCTTCAGAAGAGGCCAGCTACATCACAGGGCAGGTGTTTTCTGTAAATGGTGGACTGTACCTTTAAAAAAGAAAAAAAACAGGAGGAAATACATGTCTGAACTACTGGAAAAAATCAAAAAAATCGTGTCTGAACAATTGGATGTTGACCCAGAACAGGTTGTACCTGAGGCTTCATTTGTTGACGATCTTGGAGCTGATTCCTTAGATCTAACAGAGCTTATCATGGCTATGGAAGATGAATTTGATATGGAAATTGACGATGAAGAAGCTCAAAAATTAAGGACTGTCCAGGACGTCATTAATTACATTGAATCCAAAGTAAAGCAGTAAAAATAACAAGGGGGGATCATCCCCTCTTTGTTTAAAATTATTAGTCCTCAACCCGAACATAAAAAATGAGGTGAGGTTATGAAAAACAGACGTGTAGTTGTAACAGGTTTGGCAGCAATTACTCCCTTAGGCAATTGCGTTGAAACAACTTGGCAGAGATTAATTAAAGGGGAATCTGGTATCTCTTACATAACCAGGTTTGATTGTTCCAAATATGATACCAAAATAGCTGGTGAGGTTAAAGACTTTGCGCCTGAAAAATTTATCCCTAAAAAGCAAATAAAGAGAATGGATAGGTTTAATCAGTATGCGGTAGCTGGAGCAAAGATGCTTCTTAAGGATGCAGAATTTGAGGTTAATGAAAAAAACAGCACTCAGATAGGGATAGTTTTGGGTTGTGGACTAGGTGGGATAGAGACAATAGAAGAATTCCATGAAAGGCTTTTAAAAAAGGGACCATCCAGAGTTTCTCCATTCTATATCCCAAAGCTAATTTCCAATATTGCTGCGGGACAAATAGCAATATTTACCAAGGCCAAAGGCCCTAATATGGTCACAACATCTGCTTGTGCCTCTGGTTGTCACAGCATAGGCTATGCGTTTTCTGATATCAAACTTGGTAGGGCAAAGGCCATGATTTGCGGAGGCGTTGAATCCACCATAACGCCCATGGCAGTATCTGGATTCAATGCAATGAAGGCACTATCCACTAGAAATGACGCGCCAGAAAAGGCATCCAGGCCTTTTGACAGGGATAGGGATGGATTTGTTATTTCAGAAGGATGTGGGTTGATCCTTTTAGAAGAGTTAGGACACGCAAAACAAAGAGGGGCTAAAATTTATGCGGAAATGGTTGGATTTGGAGCATCTGCTGACGCATATCATATAACTGCACCTGATGAGAGCGGAGAAGGAATGGCCTCGGCCATGAAGGCGGCCTTAAGAGAGGCAGATGTTGCACCAGAGGAGGTAGATCATATAAATGCCCACGGTACTTCTACCCCATTAAATGATATATGTGAGACCCGGGCAATAAAAAAGGTCTTTGGAAAACACGCGTACCACATACCTATAACAGCAAATAAGTCCATGATTGGGCACATGCTAGGAGCAGCAGGGGGAGCTGAGGCAGTGTTCAGTGTGCTCAGTATTTACCACGAAAAAATACCACCAACAATTAACCTGGAAAATCCAGATCCTGAATGTGATCTAGATTATGTCCCTGAAGGGGCAAGGGATAAAAAAATTAATTATGTTCTTTGTAATTCCTTTGGCTTTGGCGGTACAAATGCGTGTATTTTGTTCAAAAGATATGATGGGGAATAGGGGGGATAGTAATAGTTATTTAGTGGTTATTTGGTAGTTATTTGTTGTTATTAATAGTTATTTGGTAGTTATTAATAGTTATTTAGTGGTTGTTGTGTAGTAAGAATGTTTTACTGTTTCACGCGGTAAATTAAAAGGAAAATATTCATTTCTATTGTTAGAAACAAAAAGTAAAAAATGATAAATGAAGATTTATTTAGATTGTTGTTGTCTTAATAGGCCTTTTGATGACCAAAGTAATCCTATTTGGATATACAAGTAATAAGTCCATTAGAGTTATTAAAAGATGTTTTATATGAAAGAGATGAGTAATTATCAAAGTAATATAGAGGTTCAACGAAAAGGCTATCAAATTTTAGCAAAAGAATTAGGAGAGGTAGATTTCATAAGGTTTATTCAAGAATTTGAAAAGGGTAGTGGCAACTATACAGAGGATAGACATAAATGGCAGGATGCATATTCTGTAGAAGATATATTAAAGGAAATAAAAAATAAAAATTTCTAACAATAGGGTCCAGCTAACTTGCTACCCGTGCGCCGCAGACCTTAAATTTATATGTTATTGAGAGTTTTTAATAGTTATTTAGTGGTTATTTGAGGTTATTGGAGGTAGAAGGGGGATTTGGAGTTATAATGAAAGATAAGAGAATTGAGTGGCATATTTATTTTGCGAAAATTGCTCAAATGGTCGCTGAAAGGTCAACTTGTATTCGCAGAAAAGTTGGAGCTGTTGCTGTTAAGGATAAAAGAATACTTGCTACAGGTTACAATGGAGCACCATCTGGAATTGCACATTGCCTTGATATTGGATGTCTGAGAGAAAAATTAAAGATTCCATCAGGAGAGAGGCATGAGTTGTGTAGAGGGCTACATGCAGAACAAAATGTTATTATTCAGGCTGCACTCCATGGGGTCTCACTTCAAGGTTGCGATATATATTGTACTCATCTTCCATGTCTAATTTGTACAAAGATGCTTATAAATTGCGATGTTAAAAATATCTATTACATAGAAGGTTATCCAGATGAACTCTCTAAAGCCATGTTAGAAGAAGCAGAAATCAATTTATACAAACTTGATTTACCATAAACAACAAATAACTACCATATAACAATGAATAACAATGAATAACTACAAAATAACTATTAATAACTACTAAATAACAACGAATAACCATGAATAACCACCAAATAACTACAAATAACAATGAATAACTACTAATAACTAACAACTACAACTCCCCAACTTCAACCAGCAAGAAAAAAATGACACATATTCTTGAAAATCCAAAAAATAGTAAATTTATGGAACTTGCAATATCCCTTGCCAAAAAAGGCATGGGATATACGGCCCCTAATCCGTGTGTTGGAGCGGTTATAACAAAAGGAAATACAATACTTGGCCAGGGATATCACAGAAGATATGGCGAAGACCATGCAGAAGTAGCTGCCATTAAAGACGCCATTTCAAAAGGACATGACCTTAAAGATTCTACATTATGGGTTACTTTAGAGCCATGTAACCATTATGGCAAGACTCCCCCTTGTACACACGCCATTTTAAAACATAATATTAAAGAGGTTAATATTGGAACCTTGGATCCAAACCCAAATGTAAAGGGTGGTGGTGCTGAGTTTTTGAAATCAAAAGGCGTAATAGTGGATATAGGGTTTAATGAAATCCAGTGCAAAAATTTAATAAGGGATTTTATTACTTGGCATAAGAAAAAAAGACCATATATTTTTTTAAAGCTTGCCCAGAGTGTAGATGGAAAGATTGCAACAGAAAGTGGGGATTCAAAGTGGATTAGCTCTCAAAAATCCAGAGAATTTGTGCACAACTTACGAGCCAAAGTGGACTGCATCTTAATTGGCGGTAATACTTTTTTTAATGATAATCCAAAGCTCACTCCTAGAATCGAGGCAAATGAGAAAAAAGATCCCTTTGCAGCTATTATAACCTCTAGATTACCTGGTCCTGATTCAGAATATTATTTGATAAATTCCAGGCCCAAAAAAACTATTTTTATAACTACAGAATCTGATTATGAAAAAATAAAGGGATTGCAAAAAAAAGGGGTAAAAATTATACACACAGAGAAAAAAAATGGGTATATAAATCTTTATCAAGTATTATCTAAACTCTTCTCAGATTTAAATTGCTATTATATCTTGTGTGAAGGCGGAGGTAGGCTCGCACAAAGCCTTGTTAAAAACAAACTCGCAGATGAAATTTTTCTCTTTATAGCTCCTATTATTTTAGGTGATGATAGGGCTAAGAGTTCTTTCTCAGGAAATACAGTCGCTAAAATCAAAGATGGTTATAAATTTGATATAATAGATCATAGAAAAATAGATACAGACCTTTTGATTCACTTAATTCCAAAAGGAGATATTTAGGTGTTTACAGGGCTTGTTCAGGCCATTGGGACAGTAATAAAAACAGAGATAATGGGCAGGGATTTGAGGATCTCTATTTCTCCTAATCCTCAATTTGAAAATATAGAGATAGGGGAGAGCATTGCTGTAAATGGGGCGTGCTTAACTGTTGAGAGAAATAATGGCGACATTTTTTCTGTTTATGCTTCTGAAGAAACCTTAAAAAGGACTAATTTAAAGAATATCACAACAGGAACCAAGGTCAATCTAGAAAGGGCTGTCAGGCCAATTGACCGTCTTGGCGGTCATCTGGTATCAGGACATGTAGATTGTCTGTCTGTTGTTAAAGAGATAAAAGAGGTGGGAGAATCCACAAAGTATACATTAAATTTTCCAGAGAAATTTTCAAAATACGTTGTAGAAAAAGGCTCCATTGCCCTAGATGGCATTAGCTTGACCATAAATCAGTGTGGCTCAAATTTTATTGAGATAAACATAATTCCAGAGACCAAAATTAAAACCACCATTTCCCAGTGGAAAGTAGGGACAAAGGTAAACACTGAATTTGACATAGTGGGAAAATATATCGAAAAAATGGTTTCTCCATGGGAAAAAAATAGTGAAAAAAAGGAATTAACTATTGATTTTTTGCGGGAACATGGATTTTGATTTGCTTTTTTATATCAAGTCTGTAAAAGAACTGGAGATACAGTTTAATCCCAAAAATAATTTTTAATTTAAGGATAAAAATCATGACAAAAAATCAAGATGCACAGTCTGTATTGTGTTCAACAGAAGAAGCAATAAATGAAATTAGAAAGGGCAGGATGATAATTTTGGTTGATGATGAAGACAGAGAAAATGAGGGTGATCTAACCATTGCAGCTGAAAAAGTGACACCCCAGGCAATTAATTTTATGGCCAAATATGGAAGGGGACTTATTTGTCTGGCCATGGCCCCTGAGTTAGTTGACAAATTAAAGTTAGATCTCCAGCCAAAACGAAATGAATCCAAATTTGGAACAGCATTTACTGTTTCAATTGAAGCTGCAAGGGGTGTAACAACGGGAATATCTGCCTATGATAGGGCTACAACTATTTTGACTGCAGTAAAAGACGACGTAACCCCAGAAGATATTTCCACTCCAGGTCATGTATTTCCTTTAAGGGCAAGAAGGGGAGGGGTCCTGGTTCGGGCTGGACAGACTGAAGGAAGTGTTGATCTATGCCGTCTGGCAGGCTTAAAACCTGCTGCTGTTATTTGCGAAATTATGAGGGATGATGGCAACATGGCCAGGATGCCTGATCTCATTGAATTTGCAAAAAAACACAATTTAAAGATAGCTACAATTGAGGATCTAATTAGATATAGATCAAAATTTGATTCCCTGGTTAGAAGGATTGGAGAGGCAAGGCTACCCACAAAATTTGGTGAATTTAAGGCCATAGCCTATGAAAGCGACATTGACGATTATGTACATCTAGCCCTTGTAAAAGGTGAAATAAAAGAAGGAGAACCTGTTTTAGTGAGGGTTCACAGCCAGTGTTTAACTGGAGATGTCTTTGGTTCCCTCCGTTGTGATTGCGGTCCTCAATTACATAAGGCTTTACAGATGATAGAACAAGAAGGAAAGGGAGTGCTGCTTTATATGAGGCAAGAAGGTAGAGGGATTGGTCTTGGAAATAAAATAAAGGCGTATCAATTACAGGATCAGGGTAAAGACACAGTTGAAGCCAATTTGATCCTTGGATTTAAACCTGATCTAAGGGATTATGGAATTGGGGCACAGATCCTGGTGGATTTGGGTGTCACAAAGATGAGACTGCTCACCAACAATCCCAAAAAGATAGTCGGACTTGAAGGACACGGGCTGGAAGTAGTAGAAAGGGTTCCTATTATCGGACCAGTATGTGAAGAGAATAGAAAATATCTTAAAACCAAGAAAGAAAAAATGGGGCACATGTTAGACGAAGAATGCTTAAATAAAATTTCACAAGAGGTTCCAAAATGAACAATATCAAAACCATCGAGGGAAAATTAATAGGAAAAGGGCTAAAGTTTGCGTTAATTGCAAGTAGATTTAATGATTTTATTGTCTCTAGGCTTGTGAGTGGTGCAATTGATTTTTTAGTAAGACATGGGGTTTTGGAAGAGGACATTATTTTAATAAAGGTGCCTGGTGCCTTTGAGATGCCTGTTGTTGCAAAAAAAATTGCTATGTCCAAAAAGGTAGATGCTGTAATTTGCCTTGGAGCAGTTATACGGGGAGCAACCCCTCATTTTGAATATGTGGCATCAGAAGTAGCCAAAGGTATTGCACAGGTATCACTGGAAGCAAATATTCCTGTTACCTTTGGAGTGCTTACAACGGATACATTGGAACAGGCAATCGAGCGGGCAGGAAGTAAGGCGGGAAATAAAGGTGCAGAGGCAGCCCAGGCCGCTTTAGAGACTGCTCAAGTTATAAGTCAATTAAAGGGGTTTGAGGGTTAAAGGGTTAGGGGTTAAGGGTTAGAGGGTTAAGCGTTGAACCCAACAAACCCACAAACCCATAAACTCAACAACCCCATGAACCCAATAAACCCCAATGGACCCATCTAATATGGAGAACATTAAAAAAAGGAAAAAAGGCCCAAGGAGACTTGGACGAAAAATAGCGTTCCAGGTTTTATACAGCACAAATTTTTTAGAACAAGAGGGCGTGGATAACTATCTAAATATGATAGACCATTTTTGTGGAGATGAAAGATATCCAATCAATGAAAAAGCTGTTGAATTTGCCAAAGAGCTTGTAAAAGGCACCTTAGATCATATCAATGAATTAGACAAAATAATCGAAGCCCACTCAAAAAACTGGAAATTAAGTAGAATTGCCAAAGTTGAACTCACAATACTTAGACTATCAATATTTGAAATGATGTATAGAGACGATGTCCCAACTAAAGTGGCTATAAATGAAGCTGTTGAGCTTAGCAAAGCATTTGGAGATGATAACTCAAAAAGGTTTGTTAATGGGATCTTAGATGCAGTGGCAAAGACCCTTGAAAACAAATTGCAAAATCGTGAGGAGACCAGCGATGGACAAATATATTCCTGATGAGATCGAAAAAAAATGGCAGGGAATCTGGAACAAAAACAGATATTTTAATGTAACCCATAAATCAGACAAACCAAAATATTATGTCCTTGAGATGTTCCCATATCCTTCTGGAAAGATTCACATGGGACATGTGAGGGTTTATACAATAGGCGACTGTATTGCCAGATATAAATGGATGCGGGGATATAATGTACTTCATCCAATGGGATGGGATGCCTTTGGTCTCCCTGCTGAAAATGCAGCTGTTAAACACGGAATTCATCCTGCCAAGTGGACCTTTTCAAATATTGAAGAGATGAAATTTCAATTAAAAAGGCTTGGGTATTCCCTTGATTGGGACCGGGAGGTAACTACTTGCGTTCCAGAATATTACAAATGGGAACAGCTATTCTTTATCCAGCTCTATAAAAAAGGGCTGGTATATAGAAAAAAGGCACCAGTAAACTGGTGTCCGTCTTGTCATACAGTACTGGCAAATGAACAAGTAGAAGATGGTCTTTGCTGGAGGTGTTCATCAGTTGTAGAACAAAAGGAACTGGCTCAATGGTTTTTGAAGATAACTGATTATGCAGAAGAGTTGTTAAATGACCTTGAAAAGCTAGAAGGGGGATGGCCAGACAGGGTCATCACCATGCAAAGGAACTGGATAGGCAAAAGTGTAGGTGCTGAGATCGATTTTCAGGTAGAAGGATTAGATAAAAAAATAACTGTTTTTACTACCAGGCCAGATACATTATTCGGCGCAACATTTATGAGCCTTGCCCCTGAACATCCACTTATTCCAGAGCTTATTAAAGATTCTGACAAAAAAGATGAGGTATTAAGATTTATTGAAAAGACAAAAAAAATAGATACAAAAAAGAGGAGTACAGAGGATCTAGAAAAAGAAGGGGTCTTTACAGGAAAATACTGTATAAATCCTGTTACCAATGAAAAAATGCCCATATTTGTAGCAAATTTTGTCCTTATGGAATACGGTACAGGTGCAGTTATGGCTGTTCCAGCCCATGATCAAAGGGATTTTGAATTTGCAAAAAAATATAATCAAAAAATAAAAGTGGTAATTACGCCAAAAGATAAAGAGTTAAAGGTAGAAGATCTTGAAGCCGCATATACAGGAGAAGGATATTTAATAAACTCTGGCGATTTTTCAGGACTTTTCAATGAAGAGGCAAAACAAAAGATCGTTGAATATTTAGAGAAAAAGGGAATTGCAAAAAAAAGTGTGAATTACAGGATCAGGGATTGGAATATCTCCAGGCAAAGATACTGGGGAACACCCATTCCAGTAATATATTGCGACAAATGCGGAGTTCAATTGGTCCCAGAAAAGGACCTTCCTGTTGTTTTGCCCCTTGATATAAAGACACATCCAGATGGGAGATCTCCACTCCCAGATTCAGAAGAATTTGTAAATACAACCTGTCCCAAATGTGGAGGGCCAGCTAAAAGAGAAACAGATACAATGGATACCTTTGTTGAATCCAGCTGGTATTTTATTAGATACACTGACGCAAAAATAGATAGTGCTCCATTTAATGACGAGGCATTAAAATATTGGATGCCTGTTGATCAATACATAGGGGGTATTGAACACGCAATTTTGCATCTTTTATATTCTAGGTTCTTTGTCAAGGCATTAAGGGATCTTGGATATTTTGATTTTCATGAGCCCTTTCAAAGATTACTTGCCCAGGGAATGGTGCTAAAAGATGGGGCAAAAATGAGTAAATCCAAGGGCAATGTAGTGGACCCAAACCATATGCTTGAAAAATATGGTGCAGATACAACTAGATTATTTATTTTATTTGCTGCACCTCCTGAAAAAGAGCTTGAGTGGAGTGATTCTGGAATTGAAGGTGCCCATAGGTTTTTGCATCGCTTGTGGACCCTGTCAAAGAAACTTAAACCCAGACTTGTCCCAATCGGACCAGCTGCCAAGATAACAGATAAACTTTCAAAAGAGGCCAAAGAACTTCGATATAAAGAGCACGCTACATTGAAAAAGATCACCAATGACTTAGAGGAAAAGTATCAGTTTAATACAGCCATTGCCTCAATAATGGAACTTGTAAATGAAATACAGGACAAGATGGACAAACTGAGCTCTGGAGAAGGAGATAAAAATGTCCTATCTTCTGCATGGTCAACTGTGTTAATAACCCTGTATCCAATGGCTCCCCATATATGTGAAGAATTGTGGGAGCAGATGGGATATACCACGCACCTTGCAAAATGTACATGGCCAACAATAGATGAAAAGGCACTTGTAAAAGATGAAGTTCTAATTGTTGTTCAGGTAAATGGAAAACTGAGGGCAAGAATAACTGTTCCAGCGGATTATTCAAAAGAGGAAATAGAAAAAGTGGCCATTGAAAATGAAAATGTGAAAAGACATATTGGTGATAAAGAAATCAAAAAAATAATCGTAATTCCCGGAAAATTGGTCAATGTGGTGGTTTAAAACACTTTTAAAGATAATTACCCCTCTCATATTTATTATAAATATTTTGGGATGTGGATATCAATTAATATCCACATCCCCGATAATTTTACCTGAAAACATTACCCTTATCAATATATCAAAAATAAAAAATCCCACTACTAATCCCCAGATCCCAACAGAATTTAGGACACAACTCATTGATGAATTTTCAAAAAGATCTAGCAATATAAAATTTGTGGATAATGAGGAAGCTGAAGCACAATTAATCATAGAGATAGTGGACTACTCTTTGGAAACAGATGTGGAAAATATTTATGAAGAGACAGAAAAATCTGATCTATGTATGACCGTAAGGTGTTATTTATATAACAGACAAGATAAGCTTGTCTGGGATTCAAAGAATATATCAAAATGCGAGTCTTTATCTAAAAATGCGTCAGCATCAGAAGTTAAAAGGACCAGAGAGAAGGTGATAAAGGATATAATTATTAAACTCGCCATGCAGCTTTCAAATAATTTTTAACATAAACTTGCCATGAGAGAAGGATATTTTATTTGTATATGCCCTGACTTTGAAGTGATCTCTGACTTTATTAACAACACTCTTAAAAAGTTCTCTGGTAATTGGGAAAAAAAATTAATCTGGGGAGACGAAGATCAAAGTGATATTTTTTTTAACTACCTAAGATCCTCATCTTTAATAAACACAAAACAGGCGATAATCTTAAGACGTGCAGAAAAACTACCAAAGGAATTTTGGAATAAGCTATCAAATTTTTTAAATAAATTCAATCCTGATGTATGTCCATTTATATGTATTGAGTCTGAATGGAACAAAGGTAAACCTACTAATATACAATCTTTAAAAAATAAAAAGTACTATAAATTTGCAGAAAAAAGAAAGTGGATATTTCGCCATCCTGGAGTAGATGAACAATTTTTGACAGATTATATAAATAAATGGTCAAAGAAAAATAAAATTAACATTTCACATGAAGTCATGTTACACTTAAAGGAGATCTTACCTAAAGACCTGTCATCAATTAAAAATGAATTAAAAAAATTAGAGACTTTAAATAAAAATGTTATATGTGTAGAAGACTTAAGTGTTATATCGCCTTCATTTGAGTACAATATATTTGATTTAATAAATTCTTTAGAAGGACTTGCGCCTAAAGATAAGGTTTGGGATACTATAATTAATAAAGAGATAAATTCACACCAATCAATCTTTCCTATACTAGGATTATTTAAAAGAGAAGTAAAAATATTATGGAATCTACTTAAAGGAGAATCTGTTTATTTACCAAATTGGGTAAAAACAAAAAAGATTAATATTGCCAAAAAACTTGGCCCAAAAAAAATTATTGAGATTTACAATATTGTCTTGGAAGCAGAATTAAGATTAAAAACCTCAAATATTAATCCCAGCATGGTTTTTGAAAATTTAGTAGCATCAATGCAAAGCATTTTTAAAAGTTTATAAATTCATATATGAGACAAAAAGAGGAAAAACCCCACTATATTGGACACAGAAGACGTTTAAAACAAAAATTTTTAAAAGAAGCAAATTTATTTTATGACTATGAACTACTTGAATTACTACTCAGTTATGGCCTTCCAAGAAAAGATACTAAAACAATTGCCAAGGAACTTTTAAATAAATTTGACAACTTAAAAGGTGTTGTCTTTGCACCAGATCATGAATTATTAGAAATAAATGGCGTATCTACAGGACTTTTGACATTTATCAGAGTTATAAGGGAATTAATAACAAGAATAGGGGAGCAGGATTTAACTCAAAAAGATGGGATTAAAAGTCCTAAAGAGGTATTTTTGTATTTAAAAAATAAATTTGGCATGTTAGATAAAGAACACCTTTACCTTTTATTATTAAATGGGAAAAACAAAATAATTTCTTTAGAAGAAATAGCCCAGGGCACAGTTAACTATTTAAATATATATCCTAGAGAAGTTGTTGAAGTCATATTGAGAAAAAGGGCAGTAGGGGTAATTTTTATACATAATCATCCAGGAGGAGATGCTAGCCCTTCCCAGGAGGACATGAAGATTACAAAGAAATTTAGAAAGATTCTTGAGGAAATTGAAGTAAATTTACTTGACCATATAATTATCTCAAAAGACAACTACTTTAGTTTTAAAGAAAATAATATAATTTAGTCTTTGTCCCAAGTTTACAACACCCTTGGCAAACATCCGATAATAACAACTAATTTTAGCCTAGGTTGAAAAATCAGAACAAATTGATTGCACTTTTAAAAATTGACATTATATTAATGTTAAATTAACCAATAACAGTTTAACTATTAGCTATGCAATAACGAAAACAATAGAGGAGATAAATAAATGAGTGAGAAAAACGGAAATATCCAGGGACCTATCCAGTTAAACGATCAAGGAGGAGGGAGTCAGGGACAAAACCCTCAAAATCCATCTGATGCCCAACCAGCCTTGGAGATTCCAACAAAGCTTCCTCTACTTGCTGTAAGGGATATTGTTGTATTTAACTACATGATAATACCCCTTTTTATAGGTCGGGAAAAATCCATTAAAGCAATAGAATCTGCCATAAATGAAAATCAAAGATATATTTTTATTGCCACGCAAAAAGATGAAAAGGTAGAAGATCCCAAAATAGAAGATGTCTATCAGGTAGGTACCATAGCCATCATAATGAGAATGTTAAAAATGCCTGATGGGAAACTGAAGATCTTGGTACAGGGTCTAGCCAGGGCAAAGATAAAACAGCCTATTCAAGAAGAACCATTTCATATGGTAGAAGTCGAAATAATCCAGGAACAGCCAGTTACAGATTATAGCGCCCAGGTGGAAGCACAAATGAGAACAGCCAGGGAGCAGAGTGAAAAGATAATATCCCTTAGGGGGATGGATCCCACTGAAATGATGGCTATCTTGAACAGTATTGATGATCCTGGTAGGCTGGCAGATTTAATAGCCTCAAATCTGAGGATGCCTACAGATGTTGCTCAATCCATCCTGGAATGTCTGGATCCTGTTAAAAGGCTAGAGCTAGTTAATAAGCAACTCATGAAGGAAGTGGAAGTTGCTGTTTTACAAAACAAAATTCAGGCAATGGCCAAAGAAGGCATGGACAAGGCCCAGAGGGAATTTTTCTTGAGGGAGCAACTTAAGGCAATAAAATCAGAACTTGGTGAAGATGATTCTGAAGAAGAGGAGTTTGAAGAACTCAGGAAGGCCATTGAAAAATCTGGTATGCCAAAGAATGTGAAAAAAGAGGCCCTAAAACAACTAAATAGACTAGAAAATATGCATCCTGATTCCTCAGAAGCTACTGTAATTCGAACCTATCTGGACTGGCTTGTTGAACTTCCCTGGAAAAAGGTGTCAAAAGATGAGTTAGATATAAAAAAGGCAAAAAAGATCCTGGATGAAGACCATTATGATCTAAAACAGGTAAAGGAAAGGATTTTAGAATACCTTTCTGTTAGAAAATTGAACCCCAAAATGAAAGGGCCTATTTTGTGCTTTGTAGGACCTCCAGGAGTAGGTAAAACATCATTGGGCAAATCCATTGCCAGGAGTTTAAAGAGGAAGTTCGTTCGTATGTCATTAGGTGGCATGAGAGATGAGGCAGAGATCAGGGGACATAGAAGGACCTATATTGGCGCAATGCCTGGTAGGATAATACAGGGCATAAAAGAGGCTGGAACAAAAAATCCTGTATTTATGTTAGATGAAATAGACAAAGTTGGAACGGATTTTAGGGGTGATCCTTCGTCTGCCTTACTGGAAGTATTGGATCCTGAACAAAACCATTCATTTACTGATCATTATTTAAATGTACCGTTTGATCTATCCAAGGTAATGTTCATTTGTACCGCAAATATGCTGGATACAATACCTCCAGCCTTACTAGACAGGATGGAGGTAATTAGAATACCTGGATATACAGAACAGGAAAAAATAAGAATAGCAAAACAGTATTTGATCCCAAAACAATTAAAGGAGCATGGTTTAAAAGAAAATATCATTGCCTTTAATGAAGGTGCACTCAAGGTAATTATAAAAAACTATACAAGGGAGGCTGGACTTAGAAATTTGGAAAGACAAATTGCCACTGTATGTAGAAAAGTGGCACGGAAAATTGCAGAAGGAGCAAAAAAGAAAAAATTTCTAATACTTGCAACCAATGTACATAAATACCTTGGAGCGCCAAAATATTTAGAAGAAGAGAGAGAAAAGGAGCTTCCAGCAGGTGTTGCTCTAGGACTTGCCTGGACCCCATCTGGTGGAGAGATATTACATATAGAAGTCTTGACCATGCCAGGTAAAGGGAAACTGATACTTACAGGTCAGCTAGGCGATGTTATGAAAGAAAGTGCCCAGGCTGCAGTAAGTTATGCAAGATCCCGTGCATCTCACTTAAACCTATCTGAAGACTTTGCAGAAAAAAAAGACATCCACATCCATGTTCCTGCAGGTGCCATTCCAAAGGATGGTCCATCAGCAGGTATAACCCTTGTCATGGCTCTTTTATCTGCCCTTACAAATATTCCTTTGAGTAATGAAATAGCCATGACTGGTGAAATTACCTTAAGGGGAAGGATCCTGCCAGTTGGTGGCATAAAAGAGAAAATTCTAGCTGCAGTGGCAGCAGGCATAAAAAAGGTAATTTTGCCAAAGCAAAATATTAAAGATTTAGAGGAAATTCCTAAAGAACTCACAAAAAAAATTGAGATAATTCCAGTGGAACACATAGACGAAGTGTGGGATATTGTTAAAAAAGAAAATGGCCAGGTGAGACAAGATGACAAAAAAGAAAGTTAAAGTATTAGTATTAACTGGTTATGGAACAAATTGTGAGAGGGAGAGTGGATACGCAGCTAAGATGGCGGGTGCAGATGATGTTCAAATTTCTCATTTTGCAGAAATTGTCCAGGAAAAAGTAAAAATTGAAGATTACAATTTTCTTGTGTTTCCAGGTGGGTTTTTAGATGGAGACCACCTGGGAGCTGCTCAAGCTGCTGCAATTAGAATTAAATATACAAAGACCAAATCTGGTAAATCAATTCTTGCCCAAATAAAAAAAGTACATGAGGAAGGCGGCATCATACTTGGAATATGTAATGGCTTCCAACTACTTACAAAGCTTGGGCTTTTGCCTGCTGCAGATGATAACTATTTTGAAAGACAGGTGAGTCTAAGTTATAATGATTCTGCTAGATTCGAAGATAGATGGGTGTTTTTAAAGGCAAATCCAAATAGTAATTGTGTTTTTTTAAAGGACATTGAATTTATGTATTTGCCAGTTAGACATGGAGAAGGCAAAGTAGTGCCCAAAAATGAAGAAATTTTAAGAAAAATAGAGGATCAAAATCTAATTGCTATCCAATATACAGATGAACATGGGTCGGTGACACAAAAATATCCGTATAATCCAAATGGATCACCTATGGGTATTGCAGGCCTAACTGACCCAACAGGTAGGATTTTTGGACTTATGCCACATCCAGAGGCGTATAATCATCCAACAAATCATCCTAAATGGACAAGAGAGGGGATATCCAATCAAATAACTGGAATTTCAATCTTTAAAAATGGAGTTGAATATCTCAGGAAAAAATAAAGTTATGTCCAATGTTGATGCATTAAATTATTCTTTTTATATGGAGATAGCACTAAAAGAGGCAAAAAAGGCTTATCTTGAAGACGAAGTTCCAGTTGGGGCAGTTGTAATAACTGAAGATGGTGATGTAGTTGCCCGTGCCCATAACAAAAGTATCTCAACCAAGGATCCAACAGCCCATGCAGAGATTCTGGCAATAAGAGAGGCAGGAAGGAAATTATCAAACTACCGATTGACAAATTGTTTGCTAATATGCACACTAGAGCCGTGCATCATGTGTATGGGAGCCCTAATTTATGCCAGGATAAAAGGACTTATATTTGGTACCAGAGACCCAAAGGCAGGGGCTGTATATTCAAAAATTGATTTTTTCAGTGAAATTACATGGGCAAACCATAAGTTCTGGATAGAGGAAGGGATTTTAGCTGATAGATGTAGCAATCTACTTAAAAATTTTTTTAAGAATAAACGTAAAAATTTTTAACCTTGCAATTAACTGGGATTAAGCGTTAAAGCGTATTTGTGATTAAACTCAAAAATATCAATTGGTAATCTTCAAATAAACGGAGAGGTACCGAAGTCAGGTCATAACGGGCCCGACTCGAAATCGGGTGGGCGATGAAAATCGCCTCGTGGGTTCGAATCCCACCCTCTCCGCCATAAGTAAAAAAGTTATGAAAAGAATTTTAATTACCCTTGTGATTTTTTATATTACTTTGTTCTATCACCTTTCTTTTGCACAAGACAATTCAACTTCCAGTGAGTCAAACAAAGATCAGCAGGTTATTAAAAATGAAGAAAAACTTCCAATTTGTGTTTATTATAAAAATGCAGACAAATTGGGTAGGATATTGGGACTAAAGTTAGAAGAAAAGGTCATTGCTTCTAATTTATTTAAATTAAATAAAGATAAAGGAAAGTGTTTTAAAATTATCATTAAATCTAAGCAGGAATTTAATAATTCTCCTTTAGTTAGGTCAGTCATTTCAATTGCATGGACATTTTACTATGGAGAAGATGTACTGAGTAGTTTTTTGGGGCAAGAAATTTTT